>JAZSJE010000196.1:0-7059 GCA_045534135.1 Eubacteriales bacterium | reverse complement strand
CGTTTCTTTTTTGTTTCTTTTTTCTTTGCGCCAATAGTGCCAAAGAAAAAAGATAAAGACGCGCAGCGGCTTCTTTTCTCTTACTTTTCTTGAAAGAAAAGTAAGCAAAAGAACTTCATACTGGGGGATTGTTATTGACTTACCTTGTGCGCTGACCACAGGTACGCACAGACCCAAAAATTGAGTTTGGTCAAGCTTTTTAAAGCTTGCGGGTCATAGGGCAGAGCCCTAACAAAAACGGCGTTTCTTTTTTGTTTCTTTTTTCTTTGCGCCAATAGTGCCAAAGAAAAAAGATAAAGACGCGCAGCGGCTTCTTTTCTCTTACTTTTCTTGAAAGAAAAGTAAGCAAAAGAACTTGATACTAAGGTTTTTATTATTGTCTAGGATTGTGCGCTGACGTAGCCAAATATGTTTTGATCGGTAAAGTAGGCAAAAGAGCTTCATACTAAGGGTTTTATTATTGTCTAACCTTTAGCGCTGACACAGACCACGCCAAAATTATTTTCACTAAAGTCTTTTGTTGCAAAAACGGAAAATAAAAGTTATTAAAAAAATTAACAAGCAAAAAAACACAATAAAAATTCCGTTTTTGGAAAAATATTTTCGCAAAACTATTGACAGAGCCTGAAAAAAGGTGTATAATGGTCACATAAAGGACAATGATTGTTTTTATGAGGTGAAATATGGCTACTGCTCAAAAGAAAAAAATAGAATTGATGGCTCCTCCCGGAAGCGATGCGGAGGCTAAAAAGAAGGCGCTTAAAACCGCTCTTTCTCAGATAGAGAAGAAGCATGGAGCGGGCAGTGTTATGCGCCTTGGTGATAACGCGCAGATGGAGGTCCAGTCTGTCAGCACAGGCTCTATCTCTCTGGATATAGCTCTCGGTATAGGCGGTGTTCCTAGGGGAAGAATAATTGAGATATTTGGACCTGAATCCTCGGGTAAAACCACGGTTGCGCTCCATATCGTAGCTGAGGTTCAGAAGGCAGGCGGCGAGGCTGCGTTCATTGACGCGGAGCATGCTCTTGATCCCGTATACGCAAAGGCGCTCGGAGTTGATATCAACAATCTTCTCGTTTCTCAGCCCGACTGCGGTGAGGATGCGCTTAATATAACCGAGCAGCTCGTTCGCTCGGGCGCTATTGACATCGTTGTAGTCGATTCTGTCGCGGCTCTTGTACCACGCCAGGAGATCGAGGGTGATATGGGCGCGGCTACAGTTGGCGTTCAGGCTAGACTTATGTCACAGGCAATGCGTAAACTCTCTGCCGTAATTTCAAAGAGCAATAGCATAGTTATATTTATCAACCAGCTTCGTGAGAAGGTCGGTGTTATGTACGGAAATCCCGAAACTACGCCGGGCGGACGCGCGCTCAAATTCTATTCCTCTGTCAGAATTGACGTTCGTAAGGCAGAGCCTCTCAAGAACGGTAACGATATTTACGGTAACCGCGTGCGTTGCAAGGTGGTTAAAAACAAGGTCGCTCCACCCTTCAAGACCGCGGAGTTTGATATCCTTTACGGCAAGGGAATTTCTCGCTCGGGCGAGATCATTGATTACGCCATCACGCTTGATATCATAAAAAAGAGCGGCTCGTGGTTCTCCTATGACGGTGATAGAATAGGTCAGGGCAAGGATAACGTCCGCAAGTATATTGAGTCCAATCCCGCGCTTCTTGCCGAGCTAGACGCAAAGATCAGGGCTATGCGTGATCAGCTTCCCGATGCTGCCGAGGAGTTCGAGCTTGATGAGGACGATGATGACGAATTCGATATTCGTACAATTGACGAGGAATTCTGATGAGAGTTGAGATAATCGCTCTCTCTGCCTCGGGAGAGAGTGATATAATCGTTACGTTTTTGCTTACTCAGGGCGAAAGAGAACGTAAGGAGAGCTTTCTTATTTCAGCTGAGACCTATGCTGATATGAAACTCTGTCGAGGCGAAAGCTCTTGCGAGGCTTATGATGCCGTTGAGAGCGAGGCACGCGTATATTACGCGTTCAAAAAGGGAGTATCCTCACTTACATATGGTTCATGCTCTAAAAGGTTGCTTATTTCAAAGCTCAGGTCTAAGGGAATTCCTGCGCTTGACGCAGAGGCGGCAGTGGGCAGAATAGTAGAGAAGGGATACCTCAACGAAGCGGAGAACGCAAAAAGAGAAGCGGAAATATGCGTCGGCAAGCTTTGGGGCGAGTCACGTATAAGAGCAAAGCTTTTTGAACGCAGATACTCTAAAGAATCAATAGACGCAGCGCTTTTCTATCTTGAGGATTCGGGAGTCGATTTCGGCGAAAGCTGCAAAAAACTTATAGACATGACCTATGACCGATTGCCTACTGATCCCGATGAGATGAGAAAACTTATCGGAGCAATGAGTAGACGTGGTTATTCACCCGCGCAGGTCAAATCGGCATGTGCCGCGCTCAGGGATAAGAAAAGAAGGGATATGCTATACAGATAATTTGATACGATAAAGTCGTGGAAGATTTATGTCCACGGCTTTATTTTTGTATTGCGGTCATGATTTTATATTGACAAAAGGATAAAATTAAGGTAAAATAAAACTAAGAACAGCAAAGGAGGATGCGCATGAAAAGAATAATATCGTTAAGTCTTTTGATGTTATTTTTGATCGTTATTTTTTCTCAATTAACATCGGTAACCGCGACAGAGCTTGAGCAAAAGCCTGCGGATACAGACCTCTTTCCAGAGGAGGAGGGCTGGATAGCGATAAGTCAGGCATCCGATTGGGCAAATATAAAGGCAGGCGGAAAATATTACCTTGCAAACGACATAGTTTTTGATAATAGGCAGTATATGCCTACCTCCGAGGATAGTGTTGACGTTACGATAGACGGGAACAATCGCACGGTAACGCTTTCACAAACGCAAAGGGCGCTTTTTTCGAGCGCTACGCGACTTACTGTCCGCAATATTTTCATCGAGGGAAATTTACGCTATGATGATAACGCGGGAATGAATTCTCCAATAATTCGTTGGGACAATTACGGAGCTACTGTACTGACAAACGTAATTTCAAGAGTAAATTATACGGTTACAAACAATGCAGGGACGTATACGTCTATTTCAGGTGTGATTTCAAAGGCTCCAAAGGATTCTGTTTTTAAAAAGGTCATGTATACAGGAAATATTACTCTTGAGCTCGGCACACGGCTAAGCGGAGCCGCGGGAATTACCGCTACCGCTGACGGAGCAAGCTTTATTGACTGTGTAAATAACGGAAATATAAACGTCAAGGGGGGAGTCACCATTGCGACTCCCGGTCGTACCTATTTTGCGATAGGCGGTATTTGCGCCAGCTCGGATTCGGTATCAAGCTTTCTGCGTTGTATAAATAACGGCAATATAAGCACTAATGCAAGGCTCACGCGATACGAGGGCTCTCTGAAGGGGAACATGATGATCGGCGGAATAGTAGGTTATTCTGTCAGTGATAGACTTTTGGACTGCAAAAATAGCGGAAATATTTTGCAAAATACTGTTCAAGGTGATTCTCCCGCAGGAGCTATGGGTGGAACCGTAGGCTATTGCAAAGATAAGACAAAGCTGGAGAGATGCAGCAATAGCGGCAGACTTGTGTGCGAGGAAAATGATTTTTCACTTGGCGGAATAATAGGACAGGCAGATTCTGCAAAGGTTATTAATTGCTCAAATAAGGGTGATCTTGCGCTTAGCAACAGCAAATGCTTCGTCGGAGGAATTCAGGGCTACACGTATAACGGGAGCGTTGATATTGTGGGCAGCTCGAATTCGGGAAATATAGATATTGCAGAGGGTGTGTCGGGTACAAGTGCAGGCGGAATTCTTGGAATGTCACGCTTTTACGAGAGCAACTACGAGAGCATCTGGCTGGAAAACTGTGTAAATTCCGGAGATATATCCACTATGGTGGATTGCACCGACATCTATGCGGGAGGA
Organism: Eubacteriales bacterium; assembly: GCA_045534135.1. GTDB lineage: Bacteria > Bacillota > Clostridia > Oscillospirales > CAG-272 > HGM12713. Next base: position 3,117 of record JAZSJE010000196.1, on the reverse strand, counting down.
CTGATCGGACGCATATACGGAGTGCCGGGTGTATACGTGCAAAAATCGGTAAATGAGGGAAGCATAACCAACGGTATATCCAAAACAGGCTCGGCTACAGGCGGGATAATAGGATCTGTCGCAAACGTTGAGGATAGCAATGACGTAGTATATGAGATAGATTCCTGTATAAACATGGGTAAGCTATACGGAAATTTCCGTGTAGGCGGAATTGTAGGCGGAGTTTATAAATTTATGGCAAGCTCAGACGTTTTTCTGATCAAGCAATGCTCAAACAGAGGCGCTTTGAGCGGAATCGAGAGCGTCGGTGGAATTCTCGGTGTTTTCAATGAATCAAGCTATGACGGCAATACAAAGACCTATTCTACTGCGGGAATAACGCTGAGTTTGTGCGAAAACACGGGCAGCGTTCTCGGTGAGAAGATCGCGGGCGGAATGATAGGCAGCATATGCGATACCGAGGCATCTCCAAAAATAGAAGTGCTTTCCTGTGTTAGCGCAGGGGCTGTCGGCGAGGGTGACAAGGGAGTCACTACTAAAAGGAGTGGAGGATTTGTGGGGCATTCCAACGAAGCTCTGACTGTTAAGGATAGCATCGGCTACGGTAAGCTCTCGGGAGAGGAGATCCACGTTATAGGTCATCAGGACATCACTTCCCAGAATAACCTTTATCTGGCTCAGGGTGACGTTACGGACGTTGGCGGAGAGGTCGCGGAGCTCGACCTGCTGTTCCAAAAGCGATTGTCCTTAGAGGTGCTTGCTTTTGACAGGAGTGTATTGGAAAATGCTTTGAGCGCGGCTCAGATATTGAATAAAAATGATTATGCCCTTAATAGCTGGGACGAGCTTTGTGAGCTGATCGAGGAATCAAAAAAGATGCTTGAAAGGAAGGACACCGAGCTTACTCAGGCAGAGCTTGTTGCTCAGGCAGAGCTTTTAAACAGCACAGTAGGACAGATGGAAAATCCTGAGAGTGATCAGAAGCCAAGCGTTACCGAAAAGCCTACCGAGGAAAGCGATGGCGGCTGTGCAGGCTCGCTTGGCGGTATTGAAGTCGCGCTGATATCTGTCCTCATTTTTGGCACGGCAGCGATCAAGATAAAAAAATAAAAAGAAAAAATCATCCCCCCGAGGGGGATGATTTTTTTATTGAAAGCTTATTTTTCGGCTTCCTCGTATTCGGAAATATCTATTTTTTGAAGCTCGGTGGGGGAGATCCTGCCCTTTGTCTTTTCATAATATGCTACGTTGTTGCGCACCATGAACGCAAACTGAGCGTTAGGGTTGCGCTTTTCCTTTTCGCACACGAAAAGAAACTTTCTGAGAAGCTCCTCTGATACCTTGAGCTCAAGGTTAAGATTGTTTTTCATTTTCGCTTATTACTTTTTCTTGTTCTTGTCGTTGCCGTTCTTGCGTACAGTGCGGGATTTGTTGTTCTTCTTATCAGAGCGGATAACGAAGAATGCCGCGCCGCAAACACCTACGATAACTACAGCAAAGATGCACAGAGCAACGATAGTTCCTGTGCCCATTCCGTCCTCGGAGGACTCAGGGGTAGTATCTTCGGGCTTGGCGGTGTTGGTGTCGGTAGCTGAGGGCTTAGTAGCCTCTGCCTTCTTATAGTGGAACTTGAATACCTGCTCGGAGCCGAGAGTTATAACTGTACCCGAGTATTTATCCTTGCCCATAGAGGTGTCAAGAACGTAGCCGTCTATCTTGGGAGCGGTATAGGAGTACTTATCACCAAAGGACTTGGTATCGGTCTTGTAGGGCGCATCTACCTTAACGTCAGGCTTTTTGTCATCGGGAGCGATCTTGTCGTAAACTACATATTTCTCTTTAGCGGTGTCGTATATGTAGCGCCATACGTAGATAGTTGTACCCTCAGTATAGGTTACGTACTTTACTTTTTCAGTGTTCTTGGGCATGCCAGAGCCTGTGAATGCGTCTGCATACATTGCGTTGAACTTCTTGTCGAATTCGCTGTCAGAAAGAGCCTTGCCCGCGTCTGCCTCAAGCTTTGCGCGGTAGTTGGTCTTTACGTCCTCATGGAGCGCGAGCGTATTGAGTGCTGTACAATCCTTGAATGCCCATTTCTTAAGAGGGGTATCACCCGAAAGCTTAGCGGGGATCAGGAGTGTATGGATATTGCGGCAGAATGCGAAAGCTCTCTCGCCGATGGTCTTGAGCGACTCGGGAAGCTTTACGGGTCTTACGATAGACTCTTTTCCGTCGTTTATAGGCTCTGCGCCCAAAACGTAGCATCCTTCAAATGCGCTTTCACCTATATCGGTAAGAGCGGAGGGGAAGTCTATTTCCCAGAGCGACAAGCAGAACGCGAAGGAGCATTTGCCTATCTTGGTAACGGTTTCGGGAATCTCAACCGTCTGCAGGTAGCTCATACCGTAGAATACGTAGTCACCTATAGAGGTGAAGCCGTCCTCGATAACTACCTTTGTAACGCTGCTTCTGATGCCTGCCCACTTTTCGTTGGTCTCGGTTACAGATTTCATTGTCTGGTTGGTCATCATGCCGTTGTCCTTGGCGGGATCACCCTTATAATCGAGAGTGAGCGTCTGGTTCGATTGTGTGAACTTCCAGGAGATGTTACCCATTTCGCCGTTAGCGTCTGCCGCTATCTGCTGACCGCCGCATGCGGCAAAGCAGAGCAACACTGTTGCGCAAAGGATAATAAGTGAGATAAGTTTGATAATTGTGTTTTTCATGATCTGTCCTTCTTTTTTATTTGTATTTTTATTATTTTTTATCATGACAATGGTCGGTGAAGAAGCCTTCGAGGTCCACAGTGAAATTGCCTTCTTCATCCTTTTTAAAGCCGATGGCTTTTATGAGTCTCTCGGTCTGCTCATCGGGAATAGCGCCGATAAAGATTGCGTTATGTACACCGCAAAGGTCGATAAAATTGAGAGTACCGCGTCCGAGGACAAACAGTGCCTCAAAATCAAAGCCCGAGGGAATAGGAGCAAGGTCATAAATGACTCCGCCCTTGTCGGTGAGCTTGAACTGGCAAACTCCCCCCAGCACGTCGTCAACCGTTGCCGAGTAGGCAAGCAGGTCGGGGTTATACGTTACGTTGCAGGCAAGGCAGATCCTTTC
>JAZSJE010000047.1:0-5983 GCA_045534135.1 Eubacteriales bacterium | reverse complement strand
TTCTTGCAGCAGGTATGGGATCTCGATATGGCGGATTGAAGCAGGTGGATCCTATAACGCCCGAGGGAGAGTTTATAATTGATTTTTCGGTATACGATGCTATCCAGAGCGGATTTGACAGAGTCGTATTCGTAATTAAAGAGGAAAATCTCGATATATTCCGCGAGACTATCGGAAAGCGTTTTGAAAATAAGATAAAGGTAGATTACGCATTCCAGCATCTTTGCGATATTCCCGAAGGATTTTCTATCCCTGAGGGACGTCAGAAGCCGTGGGGCACAGCTCAGGCGCTTCTGGCTACAAGGGATATAGTTAATGATCCTTTTGCGGTAATAAATGCAGACGATTTCTACGGCAGAGATGCATACAAGCTTCTTGCAAAGCATCTTAGCGACGCTAAGAACTGTGGCGGTAAAAAGTATGCAATGGTTGGATATATACTTAAAAATACACTTACCGAAAACGGTACGGTGTCCAGAGGAATATGCGAGGTAGATGCCGACGGAATGCTTAAGAGCGTTGTAGAGCGCACGGCTATAAGCAGAGATGGCGACAAGGCTGTCTGCGGTGACGTTGTTATCGCGCTTGACAGTATCGCTTCCATGAACTGCTGGGGCTTTACACCCGATATTTTTGCTGAGCTTGAAAAGGGATTTGTAAAGTTCCTTAGCGAGAAGCATGAGAACGAGCTTAAATGTGAATATTATCTGCCTATGGCAGTATGCGAAATGCTTGAGCGCGGTGAGTGCAGTGTAAACGTATATCCTTCGAGTGACGCATGGTATGGCGTTACATACAAGGAGGACAAGGAGTCTGTAACCGCAAGCATCGCAAAGCTTAAAGAAAATGGAATTTATCCTAAATCAGTAGCAAATAATTGATCATCAAAAGGAGAGGTAATAAAATGGCAATTTTGATAACAGGTGGAGCAGGATATATAGGCTCACACACAATGGTAGAGCTTCTTGAGGCTGGCAGAGAGCTTGTTGTAGTTGATAATTTTCTTAACAGTAAGCCCGTTGCGCTCGAGAGAGTGAAGAAAATAACCGGTAAGGATTTCAAGTTTTATGAGGTAGACCTTCTCGATTACGAAGGACTTAACAAGGTTTTTGAGGAAAATGATATCGACAGCTGTATCCATTTTGCGGGTCTTAAGGCTGTAGGCGAGTCCTGCGCAAAGCCCTTGTACTACTACCACAATAATATAACAGGCACACTCAACCTCTGCGACATCATGCAGAAGCACGGAGCTAAGAGAATTGTTTTCAGCTCCTCTGCTACAGTTTACGGCAATCCCGCAAGTGTCCCGATAACCGAGGATTTCCCGCTGTCCACTACCAACCCTTACGGTGAGACTAAGCTTATGATAGAGAGAATTCTTAAAGATCTTCACGCTGCGGACAACGAGTGGAGCGTTTCTATCCTCCGTTATTTTAATCCTATTGGCGCTCACAAGAGCGGACTTATAGGTGAGGATCCTCAGGGTATTCCAAATAACCTTCTTCCTTATATCACACAGGTTGCATCGGGTAGAAGGGAGTGCCTGAGCGTATTCGGAAACGATTACAAGACTCATGATGGAACGGGTGTACGTGACTATATTCACGTAGTTGACCTTGCAAAGGCTCACCTTAAGGCTATTGAGAGAGCAGAAAAGGTTACGGGAGTTGAGCATTTCAACGTCGGTACGGGTGTTGGATACTCCGTGCTTGACATTGTAAAGGCTTATGAGAGCGCAACAGGTATCAAGGTGAATTATAAGATAGCTCCTCGCCGTCCCGGTGACATAGACGAATGCTATGCTAATCCTAAAAAGGCATATGAGGTTCTTGGCTGGAAGGCAGAGAACAACATTGAGGATATGTGCCGCGACGCGTACAATTGGCAGGTAAAGAATCCCAACGGATATGAAGACTAAGAGGTGAAACTTATGAGCATTGTAAAAGAATTTTACGGTAAGCTCCCCGACGGCAGAGAGGTTTACCGCTATACGCTTGAAAATAAGAACGGAATGAAAATGAAGGTTCTTAACTACGGTGGAGTAGTTACAGAGCTTTGGGCGCCCGACAGAAACGGATGCTTCAGTGACGTTATCGGGGGTTACGATTGCCTTGAGTCTTACCTTGGCGCGGACGGATTTCAGGGAACTCTCGTGGGTAGAGTTGCAAACAGACTGAATAGAGCTCGCTTTACTCTTGACGGAGTTGAATACAAGCTTAATCCTACATCAGACAACGGACATCAGCTTCACGGAGGTCTTAAGGGCTTTGATAAGTATCTTTGGGACGTAAAGGAGATAGATGCTGAGGAGCCTGCGCTCGAGCTTCATATACTCTCTCCTGACGGAGATGAGAACTATCCCGGAAATCTTGATCTGACTGTTACCTATACGCTTACAAATATGAACGCTTGGAACATACACTACGTTGCGACCACCGATAAGCCTACTATAACCAACCTTACACAGCACGCTTATTTTAATATCGGTGGATATGCGGCTGGAAGTATACTTGATACTGAGCTTATGCTTGACGCGGACAGCTACATACGCACGGACGCAGATCTTATTCCCACGGGTGAGATAAAAGCTGTCGACGGTACTCCATTTGATTTCAGAGTAGCAAAGCCTATTGGAAAGGATCTCGGTGAGGAAAATATCGACCTTCTTCTTGCGGGCGGTGCCTTTAACGGATATGACCATTGCTTTAACTTTACGGGTAGAGATACTCTTGGATTTGTAAAGAGAGGAGAGGCATACGATAAGGTAAGCGGCAGAGTTATGGAGCTTTATACCGACCGTCCTTGTGTTCAGCTTTATACAGGAAACTTCCTTACAAATGCTGCGTACCCATTCAAGGGAGGATATAAGCAGAGCGTGCAGACCTTGTTCTGCCTTGAAACTCAGGTTATGCCCGACAGCATAAACCACGAGAATTTCACAAATTCGGTGCTCAGACCTGGAGAGGTTCTTGACACCATGACTGAATATAGATTTTTAACCAAATAATTTGGGCAAAATGCACACATTTTATGTGTGCATTTTTGTTATATATTTTATACAAGAAAATTGTAAAAAGACTTGCTTTTTTGTTGTATATATGCTATACTGCGCTTGAACCCAAAGGGTCTTTGGGAAATATAAAAAATATGAGGATGATGATATGAATGCTCATTTTAGTGCTGTTGAAGTGGCTGTTGAAAAATGGAATATTCCTACTTACAGAAGCCCCGACGCTGAAGAAATGCCGATGTTTGCCGAAACCAGCAACCATCAGGGCACAACAGGCAATCCTTACCCCTCAAGAGTAGTATCACAGGCTGATGGCATTAACAAGTCCGACGTCGAGTGGACTGTTATCAGAATGGAAAACGATTATATTCGTTTGGCTATAATTCCTGCTCTTGGCGGAAGAATTTTCGAGGCATACGACAAGGTTACAGGATATGATTTTCTTTACCGCCAGCATGTTATAAAGCCTGCTCTTATAGGTGCTTACGGACTTTGGATATCTGGGGGACTCGAGTTTAACTGGCCGTTTCACCACCGTCCCTCTACGCTTATGCCTGTAGATTACACGATAGAGCACGAAAAAGACGGAAGCGCTATAGTATGGCTTTCCGAGCATGCGCCCAATGATAGGACGAAGGGAATGGTGGGTATAGTTCTTCACCCCGACTATTCTTATTTTGAAACAAGAATGGCAGTTACGAACCGCACACCCAATAAGCATAATTTCCTATGGTGGGAAAATGCCGCGGTCGGAGTACATGAGGAGTACAGGCTTGTATTTCCACCCGACGTTACGTGGGTGCACCATCATAACGACGGCTCACATACTACCTTTCCGATAGCCTCGGGACAGTACGGTGCCGACAATATTACCGAACCCAAGGACATAAGCTGGCACGGCAATTCAAAGCTTACAACCTCATACTTTGCCGCACCGTCTAAGTACGATTTCTTTGGCGGATTTGATTATCGCAAGGACTGCGGTGTGCTTCACATAGCGGATCATCATATATCTCCCGGAAAAAAGATGTTTACATGGGGATATAACACAAATGCGTATAATTGGGAGAAGAAGCTCACCGACACCGACGGCGCTTATGCCGAGCTGATGGCAGGCTGTTATACCGATGACCAGCCTGACTTTACCTGGCTTGCGCCATACGAAACCAAGACCTTTTCGCAGTATTGGTATCCCACGCAGGGTATAGGCTATACGACGTATGCGACGCTTGATGCCGCGATCTCCTTTGACCGTGAGAAAAACAAGCTTCGCGTAAACTCTACCGCTATTTACGAGAATGCGCAAATTAAGGTTTGTGGAGAGGACGGAAGAATACTTCTTTGCGAAACTGCCGATCTTGCTCCTTCAAAGCTGATCTGCTTTGATCTTGAATATCCCGCTGATGAAAAGCTCAGTGCTGAAATAAGCGTTGACGGCATAGATCTCCTTGCTTATACCGAGGAGGATCACGACTATATCCATATTCCAAAGGATAATAAAGGAATTCCGCTTCCCGATAAGCTTAAGACTCCTTGTGAGATAGTAAATGCGGGTAAGCATATAGATCAGTACAGACATCCTCTGTATAAGCCTGATATATACTATCTTGAGGCTTTGAAAAAGGATCCCGAATTTCTTCCCGCGCTTAAGGAGCTTGGTGAATATTATACCAGGGTTAACAGATTTGCCGATGCTCTCGAATATCTTGAGAGGGCTTGGAAGATCGAGTGCAGATATAATCAGAATCCCGAGGATGGAAGCGTAGGATACAATCGCGGAATATGCTTAGCCCGACTCGGAAAGCTTGATGACGCGTACAATTCGTTTTACAGATCAGCATGGTCGTATAATGTTATCTCACCTGCAATGACAGCATTGGCCGCTATTGACGGTAAGAGAGGTGACTTTGACTCAATGCTTGAGCATGCATCCTTGGCAATGGAAAAGGAATTCCGCCATCCGCTTGCAAGACCCTATGCGGCTCTTGCGCTCTGGAAGCTTGGAGAAGGTAGAGAGGCAGCTGAGCTTTGCAGATACGCGATCGAGCTCGATCCGCTCAACCACCTCGCAAGATACGCGCTCGCTATTATTACAGGTAAGGGAAAGAGAGCTTTCTTTGATGTTCTTCTTTCCAATCCCGCGCAGACGACTCTTGACGTTTGCTTCGATCTTATGGATGCCGGCTTTAATGAGGAATGCGCCGTGCTGCTTAAGGATGCGTTGACTGTAGTTCCCGATAACGCAATGCTTAGATATACTCTTGCGTATTGCTACGATATCATGGGAGATGGCACACGCGCAGCAAGACAGCGAGCTATGGCTACTAAGGAAAAGATAGTTGACGTATTCCCGTCAAGAGCAGGAGAGATAGACGTTCTTCGCAAGGCACTTGCCGTAAATGAAAAGGACGGCTTTGCGGCATACTTGCTTGGATGTATACTTTATAATGCGCAGCTTTATTCGGAAGCCGCACAGCTTTGGGAAAGGTCTGTCAGGTATCTGCCTAAGTTCTATATTCCGTACAGAAATCTTGCGCTTGCATATTATAATCATCTTGACCGTCAGGCAGAAGCGCTTCCTCTTTTGAAGAAGGCAATAGAGCTTCATCCGGGTGATGCTATTCTTCTTTCAGAGGCTGCAACCGTTATGCAAAAGCTTGGTACATCGGCGACTGATAATGCGAAATTCCTTGATGAGCATAAGCCCGAGCACGTTAATGACCAGATACAGCTTACGATAGCACGTACTTACAACTCTGCAGGACTCTTCGATGAGGCAGAGCAGGCTATGCGCTCACATGTATTTTATCCGGGAGAGGGTGCTGAATTTTCTATCGCGGAGCCTTATATGTACGCGTGCTTCGCAAGAGGACGTAAGGTTATGAAGGCCGGGCGTTACGAGGATGCGCTTGAGGCATTCAAAATGTCGCAGAAGCTTCCCGAGAATCTTAACGTAGGCTTCTGGAATAACAG
>JAZSJE010000061.1:0-4709 GCA_045534135.1 Eubacteriales bacterium | reverse complement strand
AGGTGTTCATGTTTGGAGCTATGGATGTTTGCGAGGTAATAATATTTGATCCTGTAACGGGTGACTCCGAAATTTACGATCTTGAGGACGTTCCCGCATGGGTCGACAACGTGTTTACAGGAGATCAGGCGTGCGAAAAATACGATTGGCACGGAACACTTAAAAACGGATTTTGGAACAGCGTAGTAGCCAAGAAGGATTGCGTGGTGACTACGGATGATTTTGGATATATAGTTATTGAGGATGACGTTTGGTACTTCACAGGCGTTACGTCGGTCTCACGTGACGAGAGTAATATAGGATTTATAATAAGCAACGCGAGAACAGGCGAATATAAATTCTATTCGATAGCCGGAGCAGAGGAATATTCCGCGATGGAGGCGGCAGAGGAGGAGGTAGCGGAGAAGGGCTACGTGGCATCCTTCCCCTCGCTTGTGAACGTTTCGGGACAGCCTACCTATATTATGGTGCTTAAGGATAGCGGAGGACTTGTTAAGCTTTACGGTCTTGTAAACGTAAAGACCTATAATATAGTGGCTACGGGAAGCACTCAGACCGAGGCTAAGCGTGAATATATTAAATTGTTGAAGCAGCACAATATTCTGACAGGAAATGATGACACGAATCCCGATACCGAGCAGCAGATCCCTAAGGCAGAGATCATTGTGAACAGCGTGAGACTTGCTACACTTGACGGTGAATCGGTTATTTATATAGGTGCTTCCGACGGATATCTTTATAAGCAGACCGTCGCTGATGATGAGAGCGTAATGCTTATAGGAGAAGGAGATAAGCTTGAGATATCCTATATTGATACAGATATCGAAAAAATAAGACAGATATTTGAATGGAATGTTAAGACTGACGGGGAGAAAGAATGAAATATACAGTAGAAGAAATAATGACCCACGTTGACCACACTCTGCTTTCGCAGTCTGCTACGTGGGAGGATATAAAGGCAATATGTGATGACGCCATCAAATATGCAACCGCATCCGTATGTATCCCGCCTTCATTTGTAAAGCAGGCGGCAGACTATCTTGGCGGCAGAGTGCCGGTTTGTACAGTTATAGGATTTCCCAATGGATACAATACTACCTCGGTAAAGCTTGTAGAAGCGGCGGACGCTATAGAAAACGGAGCCGATGAAATTGATATGGTAATTAATATAGGCGATCTTAAGGCAGGGAAATATAAGGAGCTTGCAAACGAGATAAGTCTTTTGAAGCTCGCATGTAACGATAAAATACTTAAGGTAATTATTGAAACCTGCTTGCTTACCGACGAGGAAAAAATAGCTATGTGTAAAATAGTTACCGATGCTGGTGCCGACTATATAAAAACCTCGACAGGCTTTTCTACGGGCGGAGCAAATGCGGCTGATATCAAGCTTTTTGCCGAGAACGTGGGAGAAAACGTAAAGATAAAGGCGGCGGGCGGAATCAAGAGCTTTGAGGACGCGGAGATGTTTTTGTCGCTTGGCGCGGACAGACTTGGAACGAGCCGTCTTGTTACGCTTCTTAAAGGAGCAGAGAATAAAAGCAATTATTGAGGAGTAGTTATGCCTAGATTTTTCGTCAGACAGGAAAGAGTAAATGATAACAGGGTTTCAATAATAGGTGACGATGCCCATCACATAGCCCGCTCCTTGCGAATGGCGGTAGGTGAGGAGATCACCATCTGCGATATGCAGGGAAACGAGTATGCCTGTAAAATATCATCGTTTGATGAGGACAGAGAGGTCATCGCGGACGTCCTTTCTGTAAAAAAGTCGGAAAACGAACCTCGTTGCTTTATACGACTTTTTCAGGCGTTGCCCAAGGGTGATAAATTTGATACGATAATTCAAAAGGCAGTTGAGTGCGGAGTGGGTGAGATAATACCTTTCCAAAGTGAGCGTTGCATTGTGAAGATAAAGAACGACTCAGAGGATAAGAAGCTTGAAAGAAGGCAGAGAATAGCCGCTGAGGCAGCTAAGCAGTGCGGAAGAAGCGTTATTCCCGAAATTGCCAAGGCTGTTGATTTTACTAAAGCACTGGAGATGGCTGCGCAAAGCGATCTTTGCCTTTTCTGCTACGAGGGTGACGATACCGAGCCTCTTGGTACGGTCCTGCGCAAATTTGAAGGGAACGTACCGCAGAGTATTTCTGTATTCATAGGAAGCGAGGGAGGCTTTTCAATTAAAGAAGCGAAAGCGGCAAAGGGTGCGGGAATGACAATGACAGGTCTTGGAAAACGTATACTTCGCACCGAAACAGCTTCCGGATTTGTTCTTGCTTGTATAGTTTGCGCGACAGAGCTATGAGTTAATAAGCTTTTGATTACTTGATCTAAGCTGTTTTTAGGAGTAACACATTATGAAACAAGGATTGAATCTGCCTGCGGATTTAAAAAAATATGTCCGAAAATACATACATTTGTACGGTACTAAGGAAATAATAATTCTTCCTACGGAGGCAGATACTTGTGTGCAGTGTTCTGTTTGCGCAGGGATAAATGAAAAGACTGCATTATCGTGTGAGCATTGCGGATATACTATTGTGAAAACGCAAGAGGAAATTTACCTTTAAACATTGTTTTTAAAAAGGTCTAATTTGATATTTTTACACATTATTTACAATTTTTTTTGAATTTTTTATAAAAAATATTAAAAACGCTATTGAAAAACCACAAAAAATGGTGTATAATATAGGTCAGTATGTACAATTTGATTTCAAAAACTATTTTAAGAGGTTGAAGATATGTCGAACAGATTATTTCAAGGCGTTATTTATCAGATGAAGGATGCGTTTGATCGCACTACCGGAGTTATCGACGAGAACGGCGTGGTTATTGCTTGCTCCGATCTTGGAAAGATGGGCTCTGTTCGTGAGGGTGTGGTCGAGGGACTTCCTTTCGTAAATGAGGTTATGGCTCACGACGGTAATACCTACCGTTATATGGGTTCAGGTCAGAAAAGCGAGTATATAGTATTTATCGAGGGCGAGGACAAGATCGCGGAAAAGATGTCCAAGCTTCTTGCGGTTTCTCTTGGTAACATCAAGAGCCTTTACGATGAAAAATACGATAAGGGATCGTTTATCAAAAACATCATCATCGACAATATTCTTCCCAGTGATATCTACATAAAGTCTAAGGAGCTTCATTTCAATATCGAGGAGCCCAGAATAGTATTTCTTATCAAGTTCTTCGGCAAGACCGACATGCTTCCTTTCGAGATGCTCCAGAATATGTTTCCCGACAAGGCGCACGATTACGTTATCAGCGTAGGCGAGCACGATATAGTTCTTGTTAAGGAGCTTAAGCCCGGAACCGAGATGAGAGAGATCGAGAAGATGGCTGTAAATATTGCGGACACGCTCTCCACCGAGTTCTACACCAAGGTCGCAATCGGTATTTCTACTATCGTAGAGAATATCAAGGATCTTGCTAAGGCATACCAGGAGGCTCAGGTAGCTCTTGAGGTCGGCAAGGTGTTTGAAACCGAAAAGAACATAATAAGCTACGAAAATCTCGGTATTGGCAGACTTATTTACCAGCTTCCTACAACTCTTTGCGAAATGTTCCTGCAGGAGGTATTCAAGAAGGGTAGCCTTGAGTCGCTCGACCGTGAAACTCTTATGACCATACAGTGCTTCTTTGAGAACAACCTTAACGTTTCCGAAACCTCGAGAAAGCTGTTCGTACACAGAAATACGCTTGTTTACAGACTTGAAAAGATACGCAAGCTCACAGGACTTGATCTGCGTGAGTTTGAGCACGCAATAACCTTCAAGGTTGCCTTGATGGTAAGAAAATATCTTGACTCCAAGACTGTTAAGTTTTAATAGCGAATTAAAAATAAGCATATAATTTAATTGCGAAATACTCCGTATAGGAGTGTTTCGCATTTGAATTGTAAATGGGGACATCAAAGTTATTTTCACCCACAAATTATTGAAGAAAGGGGAAAATCTGAATGTCAGAAGAAAATAAGAATACAGAAGATCAGGGCTCTTTTGACGGTGAAAGCATTACACCTGACACAGGAGATAATGAGAGTTGCGATGTGGGGTCTGAATATTTAGACGGATACGTTGAGCCAAAGGACGAATCTGAGCCAAAGAAGCCAAAGCAGAAAAAAAGGATCTCTCTAACGGCATTTATTATTTCTATGGCGGCAATGGCGGTTGCGGTCGCTATGCTTTCCATGACACTGCTTGGAAATGCTTTGCACGAGAAATTCACTCAGCAGCTGAACAGTATTATTGCGGAGCAGGAGAAAAACGAGCAGAACGGTCAAAACAACAAACCGTCAGACAGCTTAGAAATTACAGACGTAGACGTCATAGACTTCTTGCTGAACAACTATTTTTACGGAGAGGTCGACAAGGATAAGCTCACGGCAGAATCCTTAAAGGCATATCTTGCGGCAACAGGAGATATCTATGCTGCGTACTATACCCAGGAGGAGATTGATGCCTCTAATGATGAAAGCGCAGGAAGAATGTACGGAATCGGCGTTAATATCATAAATTACAAGCTCAACCTTGGCGGTATGGATTATTCTGTTTTAAAGATAACTAACGTAATGAAAAATTCTCCCGCGCTCGAGTCAGGGCTTAAGGCGGGTGATATGATAGCTTACGTAGGAGTAGGCGAGAGCAGAGAATCTGTAAATTCGCTTGGATATGACGAAGCGCTCAAGCGTCTGAAGGGCTTGGAAAATA
>JAZSJE010000125.1:0-6996 GCA_045534135.1 Eubacteriales bacterium | reverse complement strand
TATAAACCGTAACCTTATTGTAATCTCCCTTTTGCAGACGCACCGCGCATCCGCCCAGAAGGTCGATTGCGGGAATTATATTCATAATAGTCCTACCTTGTAATTTAGATTTCGCAAAACGCTTTAAGTATCGCGAGTCCTACGCGTTCACTCTTTTCAGGGTGAAACTGCACTCCGCATACGTTACCCCTGCGGACCGCTGCGGTAAGAGGCGCACCGTAATCAGCCGTTGCTATCACTGAGTCAGTGCAATCCGCTCCATAATAAGAATGCACGAAATAGACAAAATCACCCTCGCTTATATATTTGAAGAGCTCATCCTTCTTCTCTCCAAATGAAAGCGCGTTCCATCCTATGTGCGGAATTTTGAGTCCCTTTGGAGTGACGTCGCTTATAGGGCGGATGCTTCCTTTTATAAGCCCCAAGCCCTCATGCTCTCCATATTCGTAGCTGCGCTCAAAAAGCATCTGCATACCAAGGCAAATGCCGAGAAGCGGCTTTCCATTGGCACATTCATCCTTTATGACCTTATCAAGTCCACTGTCGCGAAGCTTTTTTGCGGCATCCTCAAAGGCACCAACTCCGGGAAGAATTATTCTGTCAGCCTTTGCTATAACGGACGGATCAGACGTAACACATATATCGGCGCCAAGGCTCTTAAACGAGCAGGTCAAGGAAAAAAGATTTCCTACACCGTAATCAATTATAGCTATCATCAAAGAACTCCCTTGGTAGACGGTACAGTGTCTGCGTACTTTGCGTCTATTTCAACAGCAGAGGAAAGTGCTCTCGCAAACGCCTTGAACGCTCCCTCAGCTATGTGATGAGAATTTCTTCCGTCAAGCTGCTTTAAGTGCAGAGTTATTCCCGCGCGTCTTGTAAATGCCAAGAAAAACTCCTCAACGAGCTCGCTGTCAAAATCTCCTATCTTCTCCGAGGGTATATCAAGACCGTATGCAAGATATGCTCTGCCCGAAACGTCAAGCGCGCACAAAATAAGAGATTCATCCATAGGAAGCATCATGCTACCGTACCTCTTTATTCCCTTGCAATCTCCAAGAGCCTCGCTAAAGGCATCACCAAGGCAAATTCCTATATCCTCAACGCTATGGTGATAATCCACCTTAACGTCTCCCTTGCACCTTACCGCAAGATCAAATTTTCCGTGTGCGGCAAAAAGCGTAAGCATGTGGTCGAAAAATCCGCATCCCGTATCAATATCCGCTTTTCCGCTTCCCTCAAGGCAAAGCGAAAGCTGTATATCGGTTTCAGCCGTCTTTCTGTTTATCTCGCTTTTTCTCATTTTATTTCTCCTTTAAAATATCGGATATCGCATCAATAAGAGCCTTCATCTGCTCTTTAGTGCCCACCGTTATTCGGTTATAATCCTTAATTCTCTCTTTACTGAAGTGACGAACAAGAATGCCCCTCTGCTTCAATTTTTCATAAAGCTCAGCACCGCTTATTTTGTCGCTCTTGGCAAATATGAAATTTGCCTTTGAGTCGGTCATTTCAAAGCCGAGAGTCTTAAGCTCTGCTGACGCGTACTCTCTTGCCTCTATAACCTTTTTGCAGTTGTCCGTATAGTAGGAGTTTTCGCGAAGCGCCGCCTCTCCCGCAACAAGTGTAAGACGGTTTATGTTATAGGGGTTTGTAGAAAATTTTATTTTCTCAAGATCCTCAATTATTTCCTTACTCGCAACCGCGTATCCAAGTCTTGCGCCTGCCATCGAGCGCGACTTGGAAAACGTACCTACGACCAAAAGATTTTGATATTTTTTAGTAAGCTTTACGGCACTTTGCGCACCAAAATCAACGTATGCCTCATCTATAAGCACTACGCAGTCAGGATTTGCCTTCACTATATTTTCGATCTCGACAAGCGACAGCGCAAGTCCTGTCGGAGCATTTGGATTGGCAATAACCACAGTCGCATCGTTCCCAAAATAGTCGGCAGGATCTATACTGAAATCCTCATTAAGGGGAATGGCGGTATATTCTACACCGTGAAGCTCTGCGTAAACGCTGTAAAAGCCGTAGGATATCTCGGGAAATTTAACTCTGCGCACATTTCCCTCGCAAAATGCCATGAAGGAAAAGTTGAGTATGTCATCGGAGCCGTTGGAAACGAAAATATTTTCACGCTCTACGTCAAAAAGCCTTGCCAATGAATCCTTCAGTCCCTTGCAGGTAGGATCGGGATAAAGATTTAACCTCGCTACCTCTGCGCTATTCACCGCCGAAAGCACACCGGGTGACGGCGGATAAGGTGATTCGTTTGTATTAAGCTTTATATATTTCATATCCGTGGGCTGCTCACCCGGAGTATATGCCTCCATGCCACGGTATCTTGAATTCATAAATCTGCTCATATTCAGTCCTTATCTTCGATTCTTATAACTGCGCTTTTAGCATGCGCACCCAGTCCTTCCTTGTTTGCGAAAAACTCCACCTTTCTCGCGACTCTTGCAAGCGCGTCCTCGGTATAATAAGAAAACTGTGTTTTCTTTACAAAATCGTCAACCGAGAGCGGACTCGAAAAGCGTGCGGTTCCGCTTGTAGGCAGTGTGTGGTTGGGGCCTGCGAAGTAATCTCCGAGTGCCTCGGGACAGTATTTACCCATAAATACCGATCCCGCGTTGCGTATTTTATCAAGATATTTGAAGGGCTCGTCAACACATATCTCAAGATGCTCGGGAGCAAGTCCGTTTGCAACCTCGATAGCCTCGTCAATACTCTCGGTAATAATGATCTTCCCGTTATTATCTACCGAAGCTCTGGCAATATCTTTGCGTGAGAGCTGCTCTATCTGAAGCTCAAGCTCAGCAGAAACGGCAGCTGCAAGCTCCTTGCTGTCGGTAACAAGGACAGCGGTCGCGTTCTTATCATGCTCTGCCTGGGAAAGCAGGTCTGCCGCAACGTAACTGGGATCACAGGTGCTGTCCGCAATTACGAGTATCTCACTCGGTCCCGCTATCATATCAATTGCAACTCTGCCAAACACCTGCTTCTTAGCCTCAGCAACAAATGCGTTACCAGGACCTACTATCTTGTCAACGGTAGGCACGCTATCGGTTCCATAAGCAAGCGCGGCTACTGCCTGCGCTCCTCCTACCTTAAAAATACGGTCTACTCCCGCGACCTTAGCCGCCGCGAGAATAGCGGGGTTTACGCTTCCATCCTTTGAAGGAGGCGTAACCATGACTATCTCGGAGCAGCCCGCTATTTTTGCGGGGATAGCATTCATAAGCACCGAGGAAGGATATGCCGCAGTACCGCCCGGAACGTAAAGTCCGACCTTTTCTATCGGTATTACCTTCTGACCTATCACAACTCCGTCCTTGTCATTTATAAGAAAGCTATTTCTTACCTGTCTGGAGTGAAAAGCATATATATTTTCCTTGGCCTCTTTGAGTATTTCTATAAACTCGGGCTCTACGAGCGAAAACGCCTCGTTTATCTCCTCGGAAGTGACCTCAAGGCTCTTAAGCTCGACCTTGTCAAATTTTGCACCGTACTCAAAGAGCGCGGCATCTCCGTTCTTTTTTACGTTTTCAATTATTTCGCTTACCGTATCAGCTACGTTAAAGACGTTTTCCTTTCTTTGGAGTATCTCGCTACGGTCTATATCCTTGTAATCTACTATGCGAATCATTTTATTTGCTCTTTCTCTGTGTAAGTATTCTGTCAAGGCCCGCGCATATCTCGTTGATACGCTCATTCTTGAACTTATAGCTGACCTTGTTTGCCACAAGCCTTGCGCTTATGCTTACTATATCCGCTTTAGGCTCAAGGTCGTTCTCGTAAAGCGTTTTTCCCGTTTCAACGATATCCACGATGACGTCAGACAGATCAAGTATAGGCGCAAGCTCGATAGATCCGTTAAGCTTTATTATATCTATCTCTCGGCTCTGCTTATTGTAATAATCTCTTGCTATATTAGGGAATTTCGTTGCCACTCTGAGTGTTCTGTCGCGTCTGTCACAGAAA
Source organism: Eubacteriales bacterium (assembly GCA_045534135.1). Taxonomy (GTDB): domain Bacteria; phylum Bacillota; class Clostridia; order Oscillospirales; family CAG-272; genus HGM12713. The sequence goes on along the minus strand of JAZSJE010000125.1, from coordinate 3,006 downwards.
TCCTTTTTAGCGGCAACCGCCATGCGGCACTTTCCCATTCCAAGGTCAAGCAGCTCATATATATCGGGCGAGTACTCGAGAATTATATCCTTGCCCGCGATTCCTATATCCGCTGCCCCGCGCTCTACGTATATAACTACGTCAGAGGGCTTTACCCAGAAATATCTGACTCCCTTCTCCTCGTTCTCGAAGATAAGCTTTCTGCTCTCCTCGTGTATGCTGGGACATTCAAATCCCGCTTCTTCAAATATTGCGTATGCCTTCTCGCCAAGTCTTCCCTTGGGGAGCGCTATGTTAATCATTGGTTTCAAGGATCTTCATTCCTTCCTTTCCCAAACTTATAAGCTGACGGTATCTGACACCGGCTTCGGGAGCATTTGCGGTCCTTACCGTCTTCCCGCTATCCGAAAGCAATCTTACCGCCTCGATTATTCTTTCGGCAGGCATTTCAGCATCGTATACCAGCAAAACGTCAATGTCATATTCATCACGCTCATTTCCGAAGCGCTCGAGCTTATCAAGATATACGGCAAAGCCGATCGCTTCTGTTTTTTTGCCGAATTTTTCCATAAGACGATCGTATCGTCCACCCGAAAGCACGCTGTCGGGAATGCGGTTGACAAATCCCTTGAATATTATGCCGTCATAATAATTCATATCGTTTACAACCGAGAAGTCAAGATAGAGCTTTTCGGTAAGTCCGTAGCATGCCATTACCTCGTATATCTTCTCAAGCTCTGAATATGCCGCCTGCATTTTTTCACCCTCCGTCAAGGGTGCTATAAAGCTGAGAGCCTCCTTTATAGGAAGATACATAGAAGCCATCGCCGAAATCTTTTTTGCATAGTCTGACGAAATTTCTTTTTTATCGCAAAGCTCCTTTAGCGCAGGAATATTTTTACTTCCAAAGAGGATGAAAAACTCTCCCATGTCCTCTGTCAAAACACCTGCGTTTTCAAGCATTCCCTCTATAAAACGCATGTGAGACATATCCAGCAGATAATCCTCACTTATACTCATAAGGCTCTTTTGCGCAAGCATTATTACCTCGCACTCTGAAAATATATCAATATTTCCAATGCACTCAAGTCCCGTCTGCATTATCTCTCTGAAGCCGTCGCCGCTGCTTGTAGTACGGTAAACGTGCTCATCGTAATAAAGCTTATAGGATGCCTTGGAGCTTGCCACAGCATTTTTGATTATTGAAAGAGTCACGTCAGGCTTAAGCGCCATAAGCTTTCCGTTAGTATCTGTAAAGGTAAGTAAATTTTCACTTACAAGAAAGCTCTTGTTTTTAGCATAAAGGTCATATTCCTCAAATTTGCTTACTCTGTAATGGTTGTATCCGTACTTGCTATAAAGCTCTCTTAGCTTATATATCGCCTTTTCGTCCTCTCTGAATACCTTATCCGTAAGTATCATTTCTCGTCCTCCGCAATTACGGCAAGCGCCTTTTTGTATCCGCCCGCGCCGTAAAGATACGAACGGTTAACTCGGCTTATGGTAGCTGTACTTGCTCCCGTTACCTCAACGATCTTATTATATACTATCTGCTCGGAAAGCATTTTTGCCACGAGCATTCTCTGCGCTATATCATTTATCTCCTTACGGGTCATAAGGTCTTCTAAGAGTGCGGTGCATTCTTCCTCGGTTTCCAAGGATAAAAGCGCCTTTACTAAAAGCTTATATCCGTCATTTTCCTTAAAATTCATATATTTTTCCTCGTTTCTAAAGACATTCGCTTTAATACTTTAGTATGATAACACATTAAAGCGCTTATGTCAATAGCTTTTTTAAAATTTTTTAAATTAATTTATGCCGAAGATGCTTCTCCTCGGCATAAATCTTTTATTTTCTCTCATATAGCTCAGCAGCTCTTGAGGTTGGCATTTTGAAGAAGAACCATATGCTATACGCTGTTACCGCAAGCGCAACCGTCGCAGTAAGTATTACCTGTCCAAAAGTCCACATAACACCTTCACCAAGACGCGGTATCACGTTACCGACAAAGTTGTAGGTAGCGTGAAGAAATACACAAAGCCACACGTTCTTTGTCGCCAGAAGCACAAGGCTGCACAACGCTCCTATCAGCGTAGAATATCCTATCTGCAAAATGACCGCTATCGGAGAATCTGTAACAAAGTTCACCATATGTACCAAGCCGAAAACAACTGATGACCAGAATATTGCCATAAATATTCCCTTTTTGCTCGTATTTCTCTTTTTAAGAAGATACATAAGCACGCAGCCACGGAAGGTAATTTCCTCAAAAAATCCAACCGACAGACAAAACATCGCAAACAAAAGAATATCGGCAATCTCTCCAACGAGCGTACAATCGCCCGCAATGAACGACACAAACGGAAAATTGTTTATAGCCACAACAAAAGCGGGAAGAATGGAAATTACCGCCCAAAGGCTTCTGTTTCCAAGCGGATGCATTACAGTACTGAAAGAAAACTCAAGCATGAAGATCAAACAGACTGCACCGCCTATAAAGCGCGTTGATGAAAGATAAAGTATCTCCGCCACGTAGCCCTCGGGCTCGAGCACACGGTAACCTATCTCGAATACCAAAAGCATTATCACGAAAAGCGCAAGCAACACCTTTCTGAGCATCTGTGCCGTTAACAGCTTACTTTTCATAAACTACCTCATCGACTTTTTCCTTAGCCTCTTGACGCTTTAGATAGTAGCGCTGTCCAAAATACAGTGCGACCGCTCCCAGAACCATGATAATGGCTATAAACTGTGAGGGACTCAGAAAGTCTACTACTGTGCTGCCTCTGTTGTCGCTTCTCAGATATTCTATCGCAAAACGCCATACACCGTAGGCTGCCATATATATCGGCAGATTGTAGGTCTTGTTTCGAATAAGACGCCAAAGGAAAAATCCGAACAAAGCAAACAGAAATATAGATTCATACAGCTGAATAGGCACAGCCTTACGTCCAAGATTGACCATATATATACCGTACCACGCATCGGTAATTTCTCCATGGCAGC
>JAZSJE010000139.1:0-5854 GCA_045534135.1 Eubacteriales bacterium | reverse complement strand
AACTGGAAAAAGCCCATCACCATCGCCCGCCATGCCTACGGTGATATCTACAAGGCAACCGAATACCGCGTCCCCGACTGTGGCAAGGCGGAGCTTGTCTTTACCGATAAGGACGGCAAGGAGACCTTCCGCGAAACGGTTTACGATTTCGAATGCAGCGGCGTTTTGCAGGGCTCTTATAACAAGGACAGCTCCATTCGCTCCTTCGCTCACTCCTGCTTCCAGTACGCAATAGACACCAAGCAGGATCTCTGGTTTGCTACAAAGGATACCATCTCCAAGAAGTACGACCAGACCTTTAAGCTTATATTCCAGGAGATATTTGACAACGAATACAAGGCTAAATTTGACGAGCTTGGTATAGAATACTTCTACACCCTTATCGACGACGCTGTTGCCCGCGTTATAAGAAGCGAGGGCGGATACATATGGGCTTGTAAGAACTATGACGGTGACGTTATGTCTGACATGGTATCCACCGCATTCGGCTCTCTCGCTATGATGACCTCCGTTCTCGTTTCTCCCGACGGAAAGTACGAGTACGAGGCTGCTCACGGCACAGTTACCAGACACTACTACCGCTACCTCAAGGGCGAGGACACCTCCACAAACCCCATGGCAACAATTTACGCATGGTCGGGTGCTCTGCGCAAGAGAGGTGAGCTTGACAGACTTGACGAGCTTGTAGACTTTGCTAACAAGCTTGAGGAAGCATGCATCGACACCCTCAACGACGGCATTATGACAAAGGACCTTGTGGGTCTTGTAAGCGAAGGCTACAAGGCGACCGCGGTAAATTCTATAGGCTTTATCAAGGCTATCAGAGAGCGCCTTGAGGCAAAGCTCGCATAAAAAAATGCTCATTCAGCTAACGCTGAATGAGCATTTTTTATGTCAATCCAAACTGTTTACGCATAAGCGCTTGACGCTCAGTAAGCCAATCTCTTACGTATATAAAGCTGTCCTTCACGGTATCTATCTCATATACCTCACGCGGATTGGGCCATACGTATTTTCCAAGAATATCCCAACGCTTAAAATTCCTTTCAAAGGCTTGAGCGCATTGCACGTAATATCCGTTTTTATTATCGGGATCTGCCAAGGATATAACTTCTCTTATTATATTATCATATTGCTCGAGCTTATTCTTAACGATAGTTACAAATTCATCATTTCGCAGCAAACGTCTGAACCACGTGTTAGTGGATGCCGCAAGCATTTTTCCGTCCTTCTTTATATCGCTATCGGGAGCATAGCTTTCTTTGCTTCCAGCACCATAGTATCCATTACCGACGCTAAGATCAAAATCCCACACCGGACCGCAATACAGCTTTCCACCCTTTTCTTTGTAAAAATAAAAGCTGTAGCTCGCGCAGTCAAAATTTGCAAAAAGCTCTTGTATTATGTACACATCCGCAAAAGAGTCCACATCCATAAGCCTGCATATCTCGATCCAGTCCTCTGCGCTCAACGCGTCAAGGCAATCCGACATATATTTTTTTATATAAGAAAGATATATCTGTGGGTCATAATCCTTATCATCAGGATCCGGAGTTTTCAGTGCATACTGCTTTTCGTAGTCGAGTACGAAATAATCAACGTCCAGTGTACCCTCCCAGGATGCTCTGCAATCCAACTCTATAAGATATCCCGTATCTGGATCTCCCGTCATGTCCTCATCTATATCGACTCTGCCCTCACCTGTCTGAGTTTGGTCACACAGCAAATATACCCCTTGATATACATCGTTAAGATATAACTCCACGAAATGGTGCGCGCTTGCGAAAGCAATATCCTCAAACCGTTCTGCCATCTCATATGCCAATGCATTTCTTGAAAGCGTTCTGTCGGCGTGGTTTGCTATAAGGGTCCAGCTCTTTGCTTTATATTCGCTGCCAAGCACGGACCGTTTACTTTCAAATTTTATCCTATAAGATTTTTTTTCGTGATGATCCCAAGTACTGTTTCCTCTGCCTCGTATACCGGCACTTTCCGCGGACATACAGAACTCCTCATCTGTTCCGCTTATCTCAACCGTGCAATCTACATAATTTTCTCTGTCGGTTATAGGAGCAGCATTAGCAGTATATATCTTTACTATCGGAGGTTCCTCCCCAGAGGTTATTTCCTTAGTAAATATAGCATTCACGAAAATATTACTCCTTATTTCTTTATCCTGCCTGATATTGTTCTTATATCCATCGCTCCAACCGATAAAAACATATCCTTCATCGGGCACGGCACTCACAGGAGAAGCATCCTCGCCTTCCTTGACCGTCTGTAATTTCGCGCCATCTATAACGCCGCCTACGCTGTTGTTATACCTAACGGTATACGTTTTTACGTCAGCGTCAAACGGTTCGTTGCTATAATCGGTAGTCGAACGTTCCCCTTCCTGGCAACCTACTAAGAGAAATGAAGCTATTATTAAAAGCAATGCAAGAATACGTTTCATATTATCACCTCTTTTTTATTTTACCATAGTAGGCAAAAAATTAACTGTGATCATATATTCTAATAGCTCAGGAGCTTATATCTGTTCATCCAAAAGATCTATCAGGTCCCCGACAACACCGCTGTTATTGTCGCAAAGACAATACTTGCATACAGCCTTTACCTCATCACTTGCGTTAGCTGGACACACGGGTATATCGGCAATAGAGTGCATCTCAAGATCGTTCTCCTGATCTCCCACAGTGCAAAGCATTACATTTTCACCGAAACGCTCGTTTACCATTTCTTTGAGCATCTGAGCCTTGCTAATTCCGTGCGCCATTACCTCTATAGCAAGATATCCTGAACGTGTAATGCTCAATCTATCTGAAAATTTCTCACAAAGAATAGGATAAATTCTCCCCAACATCTCTCCGTCACCCATCACGTTCACCTTATAAATGTCAAGCTGCTTCCACTCACTCATAGGCATAATTAGCTTTTCAAAAAAATCAGGGAAACACGTATATTCCCTTATATTGACCTCATGATCAAGCGCAGGTATAACAAATCCCTTAAGCATCGACCCTCTGAATGCCGCATCACAAGTAAGCTCATTTATCATATCTGCCATATCCATAAATATATCCATATCTATAAAATGCTCGACAAGAGGCTTCTCCGCGGCAAAATCATAAAGGCAGGTTCCGTTCCCCGTAACTGCGGGAAGATTAGTAAGCTCATTAGGATTGCTGATCGCCATTTTTGCAAAGAGTGGCACTCTGCCTGTAGCAAAGGTAAAATGTCCGCCATTCTCACAAAAATATCTGACACGCTCTATATTACGCTCCACAAGCCTTGATCTGTCAGCAAGATAAGTACCGTCAAGATCGCTAGCTATAACGATATTTTCAAATTTTTTCATTGTTATTGCTCTCCAACCTCAGATCTGAGTATATCTAAAAGCTTTTTGAAATTTTCGGGAAGGTCTACTGAAAACTCCATTTTATTGCGCGTCGTAGGATGTGTAAGTATTAAGCTTGAAGCAAATAAGCACTGTCCGCTTATATATTTTTTGTGTCTTACTTCAAACGTGCTGTTTCCGCCGCCATAGGTCGTATCTCCAACAAGCGGATGTCCAATAGACGACATGTGAACTCTTATCTGATGAGTTCTTCCCGTTTCAAGCCTACACTCAATGTGCGTAAACTGACCGAATCGCTCCAGCACTCGCCAATGAGTAATTGCCTCGCGACTTTTGTATTCCTCACCGCGTATCACCGCCATTTTCTTGCGGTCAACGGGGTGCCTTCCTATAGGTGCGTCAACCGTGCCGCTGTCCTCCTTGAAGTTTCCTCTCACGATAGCATGATATATACGCTCAACTCGATGGTACTTTATTTCCTCTGACAAATACAGGTGAGCCGCATCGTTTTTTGCAACCACCAAAAGTCCGCCTGTATCCTTATCTATGCGATGAACTATACCCGGGCGTATAACTCCGCCTATTCCCGAAAGCCCCTCCTTACAGTGATAAAGCAACGCGTTCACCAAGGTGCCCGTTGGGTTTCCCGGAGCAGGATGGACTACCATTCCCTCGGGCTTGTTGACCACGATAATGTCACTATCCTCATAAACAATATCAAGCTCTATGTTCTCGGGAAGCGCCTCGCATGCTTCAGGCTCGGGAAGCGCCACAAGCAAAACGTCGCCCGCGGATATTTTATATTTTTTAGATATTGCAGTTTCCTTTTCGCCCTCGAGCTTCACGTCACCGTTTTCGATCAATCTTACTGCGGCAGAACGTGTAAGCTCACTTTTAGAGGCTATAAAGGCATCGGCTCTCATTGAGGTGTCACTCTCCTTAGCTACCAAGCGAAGAACAGACTCCTCTGAATATTCATTTTCACAAAAAATCTGGTCCTCCATAGTACCTCACGGATCATTCCTTATTTTCTCGGTTTTCTTCGTTTTCTCGGTTTTCTTCGTTTTTGTTCTCTGCCTCATCCACAGAGATTTCATTCTCCACACCGCCCTGAGCCGCTAATTTCTTTTTAGCCCTCTCGGCCTTTGCCTCAACTATCGCTGTACGCAAGCACCATACTATAAGTATACCTGCTCCTATGCATACAAAGCTATCGGCAACGTTAAACACCCATTTCCATATGCTTGGAAACGCGTAAAAATCTATAAAGTCTATTACTACGTTTTCACCTATGGTATCCTCTAACGTTCCCATATAGAACAGTCTGTCTATCATGTTGCCTATTCCGCCGCCGATCACCATAGAAAGCGCAGTACACGCCCATTTGCTCTTGGGACGGAATTTCCACAGGTATATAAGCATCGCAATAATACCAACGATAGATATAACTATAAATATCCACCTGCTATCCTCAAGGCTTCCAAAAGCCGCACCCGAATTTTCAACGTATTTAAATCGGAAGACCCCATCTATTATGACAAAGGGCTCATTCTTGTCAAGAAAAGCAATAACCAGCCACTTTGTAGCCTGATCCACGGCTACCACCGCCGCTATAATTATCAGCCAAATTACCATATAAACCTCTTATAAAAATTTTTGTGCGTTAAGTTTGTGCCCTTTTTAGTTCTGTCGGAAAGTGAGATAATGCTGCATTTTCCCCATCCTCTTACCGAGATAACGCAAGGCGCCTTTACCTCTTTGTCGGGACGCTCAACGCACTCATAATCAAGCTCCACCAGCCTGCCCAAGACCGCGTCGCGTGCCTTTTCTCTGGAAATTTTACAAATTGATGACACAACGCAATCAAGTCGGGGAGATGCAACAGTATCGCTAAGTGTCTCAACCTCTCTCTCAACAGAAAAATCCTTATCAAGCTCTGTGTGAAAGACCTTCACCTTATCACGCCCTACCCGTTCCAAATGAAGGATCAAAAAATCTGCCATGGCAGAGTCACATAGTACTATAGCACTGATCTCATCAAGCATTACGATATCACCGATCACACTTCGTTCAATCCCGAGCCCTAACAAAGACCCCATCATCATTCTGTGTGACAGCTTCTCAAATCCGCTTCCCTCGACCCTAAGCGCTGCTATTTGAGTCGAAAAGCCAAACGAATCAAGACCGTCTACATCAGTATCCTCCATATATTCGGGAAGAACGTATATTCTCTTTCTCTGTGCATCACTGTACCCGCCAAAGCTAAAAAACGCCACGTTAGCGCCCTTCAAAAAGCTCTGAGCGTAGTGTAGCTCTCTTGGAGACAAAAAGGCGCTTATCCCCAATTCACCGCGGATAGCGCTCCCTTTGATATCCTCAACACGGGCATACAGCCCTTCAAATTCGCTTTTAACAGTACCACTCATAATATTTTTTCTGCCGCCGTAAAAACGGCGTCAGAATCCCTTTTTATCAGTCTGCGGTGTTTCCTACCAT
>JAZSJE010000247.1:0-6150 GCA_045534135.1 Eubacteriales bacterium | reverse complement strand
CGTTATGTACAGAGTTACACCCATATATGATACAAACGATCTTGTAGCCTGCGGAGTGCAGATAGAGGCATATTCTGTTGAGGACGACGGAGAGGAGATCTCCTTTAACGTATACGTGTACAACGTACAGCCCGGTATAGTTATTAACTATGCTACGGGAGATAACTGGCTTTCCGGTGATCCTCCAAAGCAGACTGAAAACAATGATGCCAATGAGGGTGAAGCGCTTTACATACTGAACACCAACTCCAAAAAGATCCATTTGCCGACATGCTCAGGGGCACTTAGCATGAGTGAATCTAACAGACAAGAGTATACGGGATTGATAGACGAGCTTTTGGAGCAGGGATATGAGGCTTGCGGCATCTGTAAGCCCGCAGCATGATCAAAAACAAAAATGAGCAAACGCGGTTTGCTCATTTTTTTGCTTTAAATTACAGATAAATTTTATTTTTTTATTGAAATTATCCTGTGGATATGATATAATTATAATGTATTATGGCTTATTGTACCATTTTTCAAATTTTTTGATATGAGAGGTGACTGTCTTGCTTGAATTTTTTATAGAGGTCTGGCGAGTTACGGCTAACTTTTTTTACGACCACGTTATAAAAGTAATAATGGGAATGGGATTCACCGACGTTATAGATATTATAGCATTGGCATCCTTGTTTTACTTCCTTTACAGATTTGCGAGAAAGCGCAGAGCGTTAAGGCTTGTAATGGGCGTTGTGCTTTTTATGATCGTAATGTTTATAGGGGATGCTATAAATCTTACCGCGCTTGGATTTGTATTCGGAGATTTCAAGCAGCTTGGAGTAATAGCGATACTTATAATATTTCAGCCCGAGCTTCGTTCAGCGCTTGAAAAGATCGGCGGTACGACCTTTATCGGTCTGCAGAATATAAACCACAACGATAAAAAGGACGTAAGCTCTCACCACGTTGTTGAATCTGTTTCACGCGCGGCTCAGAGGCTTTCGACCATGGGGCACGGAGCGCTTATCGTTATTGAGAGAGTCAACAGCCTCGGCGAATATAAGAAAACTGGTACGACGCTTGACGCGGCAATATCCCCTGATCTTCTTTGCTCGATATTCTACAAGGGTGGAGCGCTTCACGATGGAGCTGTAATAATACACAACGGCAAAATAGATTCTGCCGCATGCGTGCTTCGAATGACAGACAGAGAAGATATTGACAGCCAGCTCGGCACAAGACATAGAGCGGCGATAGGCACCTCTGAGGTAAGTGATGCCGTAATAGTTGTGGTTTCCGAGGAAACAGGAAAGATATCTCTGTCGATAGACGGATCGCTTGAGCGTGATTTTAATTACTCGTCGCTTCGCACAAGGCTTGAGTCGATACTTGTTCCCGAAAATGCGGATAAGCGAGCAAAGCGAAACAAAAAGCAGCGAAATGCGAAGAAGACCGAAACTAAATAAGAGTTAGCGGAGGGAAATATGTCTGAAAAGAAAATAGGTGGAATTTCCTTACAGGAGGGAAATTTGGTAGTAAAAAATAAGAAATTTAAAAAATCCGATATCATCGCCTTTGGTGTTTGTCTTCTTGTTGCGCTATTTATATGGATATATGCTTCAAATGCAAGTGTTAACGACGAGATTAGCATAGAAGACGTAAAAGATAATATCACAGTTACACAAGCCGAATGATCGGTATTCTTAAGGAGCGGAGTTGGCTGACGTGAGGTACGATGGATTTATTGTAAGCGGCATTAGCCTGCCGCCCGATGCTGATGAAGGAGCGGCATGCAAGATCGCAGCCGACGAATTGAAGCGTGCAGGGATTAGCCCTGCACTGCTTCGTTTTAACGTATATAAGCGTTCTGTTGACGCGAGAAAGAAAAATGACATCAGACTTGTATACTCGGTAGCTGCGCGCTTTGACGAACCACGTGAAACAGAGCTTCCAAAGAGCAAAAAATACCGTATAACCGCATTTGAGGGAGAGAGGCTTGAGGTGGTAAAGGGAAGCGAGAGAGCACCTGCTCGACCGCTTGTCGTGGGAATGGGTCCCGCGGGACTTTTTGCCGCGTTGCTTCTTGCCGAGAACGGATACTGCCCGATCATTATCGACAGAGGCGACTGTGTTGCCGAAAGGCAGAAAAAATACGGTGAATTTGTTCAATTTGGAATTCTGGATATGGAATCCAATATACAGTTTGGAGCAGGCGGAGCGGGAACATTTTCTGACGGAAAGCTGCTTACACGAATAAACGACGCAAAAATCGGTTATGTGCTCAGACGCTTTTGCGATTTTGGCGCACCCGAGGAAATACTTACAGCGGCAAAACCGCATATAGGAACCGATCTTCTCCTCGGTATCGTTGACAGAATGCTGAAAAGGATCGAGGAGCTTGGAGGCAAGGTCCTTTACAGAACGCGCCTTGACAGAATACGCGAGCTTTCCGACAAAACAGTCGTGGCGACTACGTCACGCGGTGAGATACTTTGCTCGGCGTTGCTGCTCGCGACAGGACACAGCGCGCGCGACACGTATAAGATGCTGCTCGAAAGCGGATATGTTATAGAGGCGAAATCCTTTTCGGTAGGAGTAAGAGTAGAGCATTTGAGAGAGGATATCGATAGAGCGCTCTACGGAAAAATGGCGGGACATCCAAAGCTTGGAAAGGGAGAATATCATCTGTCAGATACATCGTCCGGCAGAGGTGTATATACTTTCTGCATGTGCCCCGGTGGCACTGTGGTCGCGGCGGCGTCCGAGGAGGGCGGTGTTGTGGTAAACGGTATGAGTGAGCATTCACGGAGCGGAAGAAATTCCAACAGTGCAGTTGCGGTGTCTGTATTTAAGAACGATCATGACGGAACGCCTATGGGTGCCATAGAGTTCCAGAGAAAAATAGAAAGAGCTGCTTACAAAGAGGGCGGCTCGGATTATTGCGCTCCCGTAATGACGGTTGGCGATTTTTTGAGCGGCAGAGTTGGAAGTGAACCTACAAGAGTGCTTCCCACCTACCGAAACGGACTTGTAAAGGTGGCGGATTTTAACAACGTTTTTCCGCCCTTTATAACAGATGAATTAAAGAGAGGTCTTTTTAGCTTCGGGCGCAAGCTTTCGGGCTTTGATGCCGCAGATGCCATACTCACGGGAGCTGAAACAAGAACCTCTGCCCCTGTACGCATTTTGCGAGGGGACGATCTTTGCGCTATAGGAAAAAGCGCGGTATACCCTTGCGGAGAGGGTGCGGGCTACGCGGGCGGAATAACCAGTGCTGCGATAGACGGAATAAGAGTAGCTCTTAAGATAATCGAGAGATACGCTCCGTGCTGATTGTGTTTTTAATTTGAGTTTACATAGAGGTACACAATGAAGAATATTAAGAGAGAAAGGGTGTGGAATGAGCTTTACGCTTTCGGTGATGCGAAAAATGACGAAATAATACTCAATATGGCGCAAAAGCTTGGCAGAAGTAAGCTTTTTGCCGTGTTGCTGTATAATCGGGGATATCGCACTGCTGAGAAAGCAGAAGGTTTTTTGCATTTTAAAGAAGCCGATTTTCATGATCCGTATCTTCTTAGGGACATGGACAAGGCTGTTGATCGTATTTTTGGTGCTATTGAAAATGGGGAAAAAATATGTATATACGGGGATTATGACGTTGATGGCGTTACCTCGGTAAGCATGCTTTATCTCTATTTGGAATCACTCGGTGCGGATGTCTGCATGAAGATACCCAAGCGAGAGGGAGAGGGCTACGGTGTTTCATGTGCAGCGGTAGAGGCACTTGCCGCAGACGGAGTCAATCTTATAATCACCGTAGATACGGGTATTACTGCTGGGGCGGAGGTAGAGTACGGAAAGCAGCTTGGTGTGGATTTCGTCGTAACAGACCACCATGAATGCAGAAGTGAATTGCCTGATGCCTGCGCGGTCGTGAACCCGCACAGACCCGATTGCGCCTATCCGTTCAAGGAGCTTGCTGGAGTCGGTGTGGTATTTAAGCTCGTGTGCGCCTGTGCTATGCAGAAATGCAGAGAAAACGGAAGACCTGTTGCGGACGGGGTAAAGGAAGTATGCCTTACTTATGCCGATCTCACCGCACTTGGAACAATCGCGGACGTTATGCCCATTGTTGACGAGAATAGACTTATCGTCAGCATAGGACTTCATATGATGAATCATAAGCCGCGACCGGGAATAGGCGCGCTTATCGAGGCATCCTCTGCAAAGAAGATAGGTGAGGAGCCAAAGAAGCGCAAGATAAATTCAAGCTTCATAGGCTTTGGACTTGCTCCGAGGCTTAATGCGGCCGGAAGAATATCTGATGCTTCTATCGCGGTCCGTCTTTTGCTCTCATCCGAGGGAGAGGAGGCTGCGGCTTATGCCGAGGAGCTTTGCGCTATTAACAAAAAGCGCCAGGTAGAGGAAAACCATATTGCTGAGCAGGCATATGAGAAGATCGAGGATATAGCTGATTTTGAAAAAAATCCCGTTATCGTCCTTGACAGCAACGGCTGGCAGCAGGGAATTATCGGTATAGTTGCTTCGAAGATAACCGAAAAATACGGGTTGCCGTCGATCCTTATTTCCTTTGACGGCTCTGTAGGTGCCGAGGAAAGCGAATTTGATGACGGAAAGGGCTCGGGCAGAAGTATTAAAGGACTCAATCTGGTCGAAGCACTGGGCTATTGCGAGGATCTTCTTGTAAAATACGGAGGACACGAGCTGGCTGCTGGACTTACAGTAAAGCGCGGAAATCTTGACGAATTTTGCGCTCGAATAAACGAGTATGCAAGAGAGCATCTTGACGGAGAGGCATTCAAAGTAAGATTTGATGCCGATTGCGAGCTTTCGATATTTGATGTAACGGTTGATTTCGCGAAGGAGATGCAATATCTTGAGCCTTACGGAACAGGAAACGCGACACCTCTTTTCGTCATCCGTAACGTAAACGTTAAGCGCATCACTCCAACAAAGGGAGGAGATCACACAAGGCTTATGGTCGAAAAGGACGGCATGGTTATGAATGCGATGTATTTCGGCAAGACTATGAGTGATCTTGGCTTCGAGGTAGGAGATACGGTAGATCTTCTCTTTAATATCGACCTGAATGACTATAAGAACGTAGTTTCTGCGCAAATGCTTATTCGCGATTCAAGACTTTCGGAGGAATATACCAAGAGGCTTGCTCAGCATAAGAAGCGCTACGCGGAGATAAGGGGAGGGGACTCATTTGATGTTTCCGAAGATGTAATTCCAGACAGAGATGACTGCGCGAGAGTGTATAATCTTCTTCGCAAGGAATACAGAAGCGGTAGCAGCCTGAGCGACACCAAGAGCGTGCTCAAGGAGCTCAACGCGATCGGTGCTGCCGAAATAAATTATATAAAGCTGAAATACATATTCGAGATATTTAACGAGCTTAAGATATGTGAAATATCCGAGATAGACAGTGATATATACAGCTTCAAGGTAGTATTTCAGGCAAACAAAACAAGTATAGATAAATCTGCTATACTTAAAAAGCTGAAATCACAGTGCATATACCGTAATTGTCAGGACGCAAGGCAGTCCTGAGGAAAGGATATCTTTATGGTAGCAAATACTTGCAGTACCGTGCAGCAATTGATAGAGAAGCTTGCTGCATCGGGAAAAAAGTACGATATGGAAAAAATAAAGCTGGCAGGGGAATATGCTGAAAGCTTGCATGAGGGACAGTTTCGCGTAAGCGGTGACCCTTACATTTCGCACCCCGTAGCCGTTGCGGAAATAGTTGCCGACCTCGGACTTGATACTGCGTCTATATGCGCGGCACTTCTTCACGATACCGTAGAGGATTGTGCGGACAGAACCAGCCTTAAGGACATCGAGGAGAGATTTGGCCCTGAGATAACCATGCTTGTCGACGGTCTTACTAAGATGGTCACTATGTATATTGAGGACAAGGAAGAAGCTCATATTGAAAACATAAGAAAAATGCTTCTTGCAATGTCCAAGGACGTACGAGTTATCTTTGTAAAGCTCTGCGACAGACTGCATAATATGCGCACACTTGCGGTAAAGACCGATACTAAAAGACGCTCTACCGCGCTTGAGACCATGTACGTTTACGCGCCCTTGGCTCACAGGCTTGGTATGCAGAAAATAAAGCAGGAGCTTGAAAATCTT
>JAZSJE010000027.1:0-3710 GCA_045534135.1 Eubacteriales bacterium | reverse complement strand
CGAAGAAGTTTTCGTTCGTAGGATTGGTAAAATCGGTTCTGGTTCCTCCGGTAACGGTCTTCAACGTTCCGTCGGTATCAAGAACCTGATAGGAATACGAGGTTCTGTAAAATTCAACGTCAAGATTTCCAGATTTGAGGTGTGTGGTAATTCCTTTGGTTTCAGTAAAGAGCGCAAATGTTGCTCCCGCAATGATCATACAACATACAAGTATCACTGCCGCGGACATAAAAATGAGCTTTTTTTGCTTAAACATAACTTTCCTCTTTCATAAATTTATTTTTAATATTTTCAAAAATTATTCTACGTTCTTTTGTTCGTTTGAAGCTTCGCTACATTCCTGAGTATTCTCAAGCTCTGCCAGACGTTGTCGTAGCGTTTCTATTTCTTTATCCATACCGTCCTTTTCTCGCTTCCTTCGGTTCTCACCGATCACCCTTGCTATCCTCAGCGCCTCAAGCAGAATTATAACAAAGCACGGAAGAATAATAACAAGTAAAAGTCCTATAGGAGTTTGCATAAAGGAAACGACGTTTCCGACTACCGAGCTGCTTCCAACCACCTTTCCTACAACGCAATTAAATGTGTCATTTGAGGCTGTATTTATCGTTTGCTGAAGCTGATTCCCACCGACATTCTTGTTATCTCCGGCAAGATTAATAGTGTATCCGCCTGCTGAATTTTTGTATATATCAACTATTCTGTGGGTTATTATTACCTGTGTGGTATAAACGTACTTTATGGTCAGCACGTCCCCTTTTTTCAACTTTGAATACCATTCATTCGCTTCTGCCTTATCCTCAGGAACAGTTTCGATGAATACCATAGAATTTACGGGAATGCTTTTTATATCATATTTCGAAACGTCTGTCTGCTCGCACTCTTCCATAGAGTTTGACACAACGAGTCGCATCTGATATCCGAATATACTTGCCGCTCCGTCATCATCGGTCTTAGCAAGAACCGTCACAGTCACAGAAAAAAGGCAAATTATCAGAAAAATGCAAACTATGATATTCACTATAAGAATTGGAAGCCTTTTTGACAATTTTTTATTATTCATAAAAACCTCTCTACTCGTTGCTTGATGTAATCATAAGGTCAAAAAAAGCCTCGGTGTCTGCCGCTTCGTTGCCTATCTCAATAGGCATGCTGTAAGCAATTTCTATAACTATAGGTTTGGTACGGCTCATTTCACAGTCTACAGTACCAAGTGTTTTTGAAAAAATATCGCTCAGCAGCATTTCGCAATATTTTTCTTCGTTGATCTTTACTGTAACTATAATATATTGAGCAAGATCGTTTGTTTTTGTTGTGTCTTTTTTGAATAAAAGCTGTACTTTGGTTCTTCCCTCGATCTCACCGGTCAGGTTCACGATATGTGACGCAGTCTCACCCGGATGTATCTTTGGCGCCTCAAAGCTGACGTGCTCAACGCTCACTCCGTCCTCGCTTTCACCAATAACTATCTGTGTCATGTTGTCCTGCTTATCAAAGGGATCTATTACAAAATAAAGGGTGATACCCAATACAAGAGCCAGAAAAACAGAGCAAACAGAAATCAATACTCTACGCAGGATAATTTTACTCAATTCCACGCCCTCCGCTTGCTATTACTGACCATCAGACTGTATGGCAGATAAAAGATCGTAATCTCCGCCGTCTGTCATGTCGGGAACACCGCTATAGGTTCCCCAACAGGAGCTTATATAAAGCCGTGTGGCATCATTTGTATCAACGGTAAAGCTTATCTGCTTCGGTGTTTTATCCGAAGCAGAAGTGAAGATCTGCTCTGTATAAAGCGTTTTATCTTCACATTTAAGTACGGCATAACCCGTAGAAACAGTTCCGTTACCAGCCAGCTCTATCTTATAGGTCTTTGCCGCCTCAAGCTCGTAATATACCTTACCTTCGGCATCGACGGAAGGAAGAACTTGTGAAAATGAGCTTTCACTCACCTTCTCAGATACGGCAATATCAATATTATAAGCACCTGATTTAACAGTGTTCTGGGTAGAAGAAATAGAATCTCCAAACCATGCCCACGTAGTCGCGGTAAGTGAGGCAAGGCACAAAATCATGCCTATAACAGCCGCAGCTATATTGTATGTCAAAACCTTATCTGTCACTTTTCCGTCAGCCTTCATAGCCTTAGTTATTCGCTTCATTCTGTGTCCTCCTCTCTACTTCTTTTCGGTGATCAAAAAGCACAAAAATGTTATGCTCCTTGATCGCCGCCCAACCCCAATGGGGTTGGGTAGAATTTAATACGGTTTACTGCGCGCTAACAACTCCGTCAGCACCAAAGATTTTTACAAGAGTATGATCGCTGGGCTCACCGCTGCGATTAAGATAGATTTCTCTGCGCTGAAAGCTCTATATCGCTAAGGAGAGCAACCTTGACTGCGCTTCCATTTGAAATGAACTAACTATCCATGTCTTTATCAGAGTCTGGCAAGATATCAGCTTGTGCTGAATTTTGCTTCATTTGATTTTTAAGCTCCATCAGCTCTTCCATCATACGGCGCGTTTCCTCGCGCTCATTTTGAAGCTTTTCACGTTCTGCCGTAAGCTCCGAGAGCTGCTCTGCTCTGTATCGTTTGAAAAGGCGCACACAGTTAACAGCTTGTGACATGATAAGAAGAAGGAAAGGAATCAGTATACAAACGATATATCCGGGTGTAGTTCGCATAAAAGCGAAGAAATATCCAAGCTTAGGGATGCTCGTTTCGTATTTTCCTATTATCATTGTTGCCAATGATGCATCATTTTCACCTGTCGTGGTACCGTATGTACGAAATGCAATATTTCCGTCTACATCGGTCGTTACCTCACGGATCTTATGGGTTATCGTTTCTCCCATACTATCGGGATTTTGCGATACAAACGTAATTATATCGCCTGCCTTAAGTGTTTTTACATCTACCTCTTTTACGATAACAATATCACCGGCATCAAAATCCGTTGCTTTCATAGAGTCCGACTGAACGATGAAAAATTTATATCCAAAAAGTCCTCTGTCGGGTTTGTCAAAAGTGTTTGCTGAGATTATCGTAAAGATCATCATCAACACAGAAATAGCGAGAATAGACCAAACGAGAACAGATTTTACAATATTCAGTACTTTTTTCGTTTTTTCACTCATTGCCATAAATTTTACCTTCTGATATTATTGTGTATTTTGTGGCGCCAGATCTGCATTGCCTTGAACTGCGTGAACACGTACTGTGATATTTCCCCATTCTCCCGACTCATCCAAGCCTTGATGAACATTATCTGCAGAGCTTATCATATGAACTGCAACTATCCAGCTTGCCTGATCGCCGGGGTCCATAAAAATGTAATCGCTGCCCGAAAGGATATTCAGTCCCTCTATCATTTTTGTTACGGTTTTATTTGAAGAAAGCTCCTCCCATCCGCTTGCCCGAACAGTTATATCCGTGCTTTCATAAGCACAGTATTCAAGCGAATCGCCAAGCCCTCCAAGTGATGCAAGAAACTGTAACGAATATTTTACGTTAATATTACTGTTATTTACGACCTTAAAATGAACAATACGCGTCTGACCCGGCTCCCAATATTCCTCTCCGAAAAGATTTTCGGTCACATCCTCCACGCTTTTGTATTCTCCATCCTTATATACAAGGAGATCAATATTCATATCTCCCGCAATAACGCCTGCGTTAAGGCTATCCTGATAGGTAAAGAGC
>JAZSJE010000115.1:0-4874 GCA_045534135.1 Eubacteriales bacterium | reverse complement strand
TCGCCCGCATCGCCAAGACCGGGAAGGATATATCCGTTCTCGTTGAGGCATCTGTCGAGCGTCGATACGTAGATATCCACGTCGGGGTGAGATTCGGCAACCTTGCTTACTCCCTCCGGAGCACCTATGATCGCCATAAACTTGATATGCTTGCAGCCCTTGTCCTTGAGCAGCTGGATAGCGTCGCACGCGCTTCCGCCGGTTGCGAGCATGGGGTCTACGATAAGCACGAGCTTGTCCTCTATGCCGACGGGGAGCTTACAGTAGTAGGTCTGGGGCTGGAGAGTTTCCTCATCCCTGTACATTCCGATATGTCCGACCTTTGCCGAAGGGAAAAGCACGTGTACTCCGTTGACCATACCAAGTCCCGCGCGCAGAATAGGCACGATAACTATAGAGTTGTCGGTAACCACCTGTTGAGTGCAGACCTCAAGAGGGGTCTTTACCTCGATCTCGGTAGTGGGAACACCGTCCTTAAGGCTTTCGTAGGTCATAAGCGTCGTGATCTCCTCGACAAGCTCGCGGAATTCCTTCATGCTTGTGCGCTCGTCGCGAAGAATTGCTATTTTGTGACGTATAAGCGGATGATCAAAAATAATTACGTTATCGTAGTTCTTCATAGCCTTTTAAGCTCCTTAGTTCTTTTTCTTTCTGTGAAGAATGAGATTTATGAAAATACCGAGGATAAGAGCGCACGCGATAGTTGTGATCTTGATCTCGCCGATCGACATTGCGAATCCGCCGACACCGGGGATAAGAATTGACGAAACGGTAAAGAGATTTGCGTGATCCTCAAGATCGACCTTCTGGATCATCTTAAGTCCGGATACCGCGATAAATCCGTAGAGTGTGATGCAGACACCTCCCATTACGCAGCCGGGAATAGAATCAAGGAAGGCAACGAAGGGAGAAATGAAGGAGATAACGCAAGCGATAATAGCGGTAGCGGATATCGTTCTTACCGAAGCGTTACGGGTGATAGCTACACAGCCTACCGACTCACCGTAGGTAGTGTTGGGGCATCCGCCAAAGAAAGCGCCTGCCATAGAGCCTACACCGTCACCGAGAAGTGTGCGGTGGAGACCGGGATCTCTGAGCAGATCCTGATCAACGATGGTGGAAAGGTTCTTGTGGTCTGCTATGTGCTCAGCGAAAACAACGAATGCTACGGGAATGTAGGCTACTGCGATGGTAGCTACATAGCTCCATTCAAAATCGCCAACGCCCTTAAAGGCTTCAACGAACGTAAAATCGGGAAGTGCGATAAAGGTGTCAAGCGCAACTCCGTCGGCAACGAGATTAGTAAAGGGAGTAAGGTCGATCACCTTAAGTGCCGATACGTCTGCGACGTGACCGATCACCGTGAATATCATTGCAAGGGCATAGCCAGACATGATTCCTATAATGAAAGGAATGAGCTTTGTCATTTTCTTGCCGTAAGTAGAGCAGAGAACTACTACCACGAGAGTTACCAGCGCGCATACAATCGAAACCCATGAGCTTCCCGACATGATAAATTCGCCTGAGTCTGTCTGAGGTCCGTAGGAAAATACATCCTTAACGGCAGCTGAGGAAAGAGAAAGACCGATAAGCGCGACTGTAGGACCGATAACCGCTACGGGCATGATCTTGTCGATCCACTTGACGCCGGCGAACTTAATTACAACAGCGATAATAACGTAGATAAGGCCCGCGAATATTGCTCCCAAGATAAGACCGAGGTATCCGAGTGACATGGAAACGGCACCCGAGAATGCTGCGGTCATAGGACCGATAAAGGCGAAGGACGAGCCAAGGAAAACAGGACTGCGGAATTTTGTGAAGAGCTGATAAACGAGAGTACCGATGCCCGCGCCGAACAGAGCGGCGGAAGCGGACATTCCGTTTCCAACTATAGCGGGAACAGCTATAGTCGCGGCAATTATTGCCAGAAGCTGCTGGAAAGCGAAGACCAAAAGCTTGTTAAAACGCGGACGGTCATGGATCCCGTAGATGAGATTGTTAGACATTTTATCCTCCTGCTGTTTAAAAAATTTCGTCATATTACGACATGTTTTATTATAGCACACTTTAAGAAATTTTTCAATAAGATTTTCGCTTTTGGTAGCGATTGGCATGAAGAAATATTGGAGAAAAGCAGGACCTTTGTCGGATATGATCCCTATCTGCTTACCGCATGCGAATTTTTTGATAAAAACAAAAGATCTTTTATGCGCGCGGCAAAAAGTAAGGCTTGAAAAGTTCGTATTTTGATGCTATAATAAGGAATAGCCGATCTGAAAGATCAAGAAATGAGTTTTTGGGCGAATGGCTTCTAAGGATACGTGTTTTTATATCTGCAAAAGGCACGCGGACATGCGGATTTCAAAGAAAAATATTTTTAGTAAGGAGATATCTATGAATATGAAAAGGATCCTATCAATTTTACTTGCGGTATGTGCGTGTATTTGCGTCTGCGCGATGCTTGCCTCTTGCGACGGAGATGAGCATGAGCATACGTATAAAAGCGAATGGTCCAAGGATGCCGAGTACCATTGGCATGCCTGTGGCAAAGAGGATTGCACCGAAGCCTCTGAGCGCGCGAAGCATACCTTTGATGATGGCAAGATCACGACCGAGGCAACTGCCGAGGCTGACGGCGTAAAGACCTTTACCTGTACCGTTTGCGGACAAACAAAGACCGAATCGGTCAAATATGTTCCCGAACAGATCGAGGAGACTGCTGCCGAGTCTATAATACTTACGGATCCTCACAGAAGCAATTTGATGCTGACCGTGTATGACAAAAAAGGACGTCTTGTTGAGATCTGGGACGTTGAAGATACGTTGGATTGGAAATATCCGTATTTGAACCCGCTGTACTCCTTTGAATACGGTGAGGATGGAATGCTTACCTATTATGGCGGTAGCACTGTAAGCTCAAAAATTGATTATGATTCCGATAAAAAGCCTTATTTTGTTGATAAGGAGATAAATAGCACGGCTATATCCCTGGAGAGTATTTCCTATCACGAAAACGGTTCTGTCAAGCAGATCGCTTTCTATCTCGGAACGCAGCTCCAGACAGATACCTATGATGAAAGAGGTAGGATCATTTCCGCGGCTTGGGTCAACGAGAACGGCTCAAAAGGAGAGTACCGCTCTGAATATAAGGACAATAAGCAGACGATAACTATGCTCCAGAACGGAGAGCTTTACGACGCAGATATCGTGATCGAATATAACAGCGACGGAAATCCTGTTAAGCAGATCACACGCATGGGAGAAAACGTGTCCGTCGATAAGGAGTGGACCTATAACGGAAAGCAGCTTGTCAGCCTGATCGATCGTGACAGCTCAAAGACCGTGACGGTAACCTACGATGAAAACGGCTTGCTTGTCAGAAGCGAAATCGAAGAAAACGGTGAGCTGACCGAATATACTGTATTTACCTATAACAGTGACGGGCTGCGCTTGAGCGAAAAGACCTATGAAGCAAATGAGAGCTATAGATCAGGCTATACCTACAGCTACTCGGGCTCTGAGCGTAAGACGGTGACCTTTGAGGTTATCGAAGGCGACGATGTAAGATCAGTTAGAGTACGCGACGCATATGAGAAGCCGATAAGCGATACGGAATATACCCGATACGAAGGTGAATACAGTGGAGAACAAGCCGTATATTACGGCGAATACCGTGTCGAATATGACGGAGAGGGCAGGATCGGTTCCTCGACGGAGATTACGTACGTGGATATAGACGGAACAAAGACCAAATATAGGACCGAGTCACGACGCAGATCATACGTTGACCAACTTGTAAAAAATTACGAATGGAGCCTTACGGAGTCCACGACCTATCACATTTCCGACAGCGACAGACCCTCCAATTATATAGATCTGGCAAGAGTTTATTATTATGCCAAGTATACTCGGGGCAATACTACCTATGAGAGAGAGGTAAACGAGGCAACGGGAGAATTTTTACCCGAGGGAGATAATAAATGGAAAGACGACTTCGGAAATTATTATCTGGTCGAAAACGGAGAGCGTACGGATACCATTATATATTACCAAAAATATTGCGATAACAACGGAGTTTTCTATTATTTCACGGCGGATGGAGTCAAGACCCCGTTGAACTGATGCCTTTATATGCCGATGGCATCATTTCGCACTGTTCGGCGTTTTAATCTCTCTACGAAAAACAAAAAAGGTGACGCAGCGCGTCACCTTTTTTGTTTTTGTGATACCACTACAAAATAGATCCATATAAGACTGTCGTACAAAAACAGTCCATGGTTTTTGTCGTAAGGGTACACTTATCCCTTGGCGATGATGGGAGTTGCACTTAACCGCTGTTTTCCGGTCTGTCAGCACCATGCTTATAAACGAATCTATGTATCTTAAATGTTTTTTCCAAATATTGTTTTGCGGTTTAACAATTCAGATCTTACTTGGCTTGCAAACAATGGAAGATCGTATGCCAAATTTGAGGGCAAATGTATTCCATCAAAAATGTAGTGTTGATCGTCAGACGCTTTTTCTGTAATATAAATATCATAATCTCCACGCTGAACCAACTTTACAATATTTATACACAAGTTTTTATTATATAATTGATATGCATCTAATGGTCCATAAAATATTATCTTACCGCTTTTGTCAACAAGATTTCCCAAATCGGTTTTTACATATGAGAATCCGTAATCGTCAATTAAAAATTGAAATAATTCTTTTATTCTTAATTCAGTTTCATCAACAGGAGGTTTGAATAATCGTTGTATCCATTTCATCATTTCGCATTCTCCTTCGCCGTATTAATCGAAGCAATCAACATTCTGCGGATCGTACCGCATTGATTATATAAATCTTTTGCAATTTCTCGGTCAAGC
>JAZSJE010000031.1:0-9788 GCA_045534135.1 Eubacteriales bacterium | reverse complement strand
TTATATAACGATATGAAGAATTTGTCAACAGTTTTTCTAAAATATTACTCACTTGCTTACTCTTATGCGTGCGGAATGGGGTACACAAAGCTCTGTAAGAGTTGATCTTATTCTTCTCTTATTACCTGTTTTTCTACCCTGGCAGTCGAATATTTCAACAAATGCCCCCTTATTTGCCTTAAGGATTATTTTGTCCTTTCCGCTAAGATTGATCATATGGCTTTCAGCATATCCATCGGTAGAATCGAAATAAGCCTCGCTTATAGCAAGAGATATCTTTTTATCGTCCTTAGCCACAGTAGCATACCCGTAACCGTTCTCACTAAGCCTTACACTAAGCTTTCCGTTCATGAGCGTATCCTTATTCGCCGTCCAGAAATCAAGATAATTCTTAAGGACCCTCCTCTGCTCCGCAGTGGTATCCGAATAAAGATTTGATATCTGCGGAACCGAAAACAACGTTCCCCAAAGCTGTGTAGCTACGTTCTGAGGAGTGTCGTTTCTGCTCCAATATATCATATCCGAGTGAACAGCACAGCTTGAAGAAACAAGACGCAGATCTATCGTCGCGTTCTTATTGACCACCGAGTTCAGTGGGCAATCCCACACGCGTATCATATTTCCGTAGGAGCTGATAACGGGACCGAAATACGGTTGACGGAATTCTATGAGTATGTTGGGCTTTATTGCCTTAAGCGCGCCTGTAATATCAGCAAGAAGCCGCTCAGTAGCATCCTCAACCGAGGCAAAGTCCATTCCCTCCTCAACCTTACCGTTTGAATTAAATCTATCTACGAAGTCGATCTTTAGTCCGTCAAGGTCATATTTTTTCACAGCGTTAACGTAGGTATCGATCAAAAAGTCGCGTACCTCCTTGAATCTCGGATCAAGCACCGAATAATGCCCCGCAGGGTTATCGCAAAGGTATTTACCCTCAAATCTCTTGTAATTCTTTGCCTTATGACCTACGTATGCTATACTGAACCAAAGCATTACGTTAAGTCCCATCTCATGTAGCTTGGGAACAAGCCTTTCAAGGTCTCCAAAGCGACGCTTTTCTGGTATCCAGTCCCCTACAAACTCATATATTCTGCCGGGGATCGCCTTCTGCCATCCATCATCGATGATGACCGTCTTCATTCCAAGCTTTACAGCATGTCTGCACTCGCGCAAAACCTCCTGCGCTGTCATGCTCTGCCAAAGCGAATACCAGGTCGAATACATAGGCTCCTTTGCAAGCTCGGGGGCAACAGATGCGCGGTAACCGATCTCACCGTACCAATCTCTTGTCTGCTGTATCGCTCTGTCGAAAGGAATATCGCGCTCATCTATTCGGATGGTAGCTTCATATTTATCAAACGGTCCGGTTACATTTGTAAAGAAATCCATTCTGACCTCTATGACTCCCCTTCTCTCACTGGCACCCATAGCTATGCAAAGCGGACTTTTTACGTCCGATATCGCAACAAGATATCTGTTATTTCCAGTTTTTGAGATAAGCTGCTTTATAGGCATCCCACTTGCAAGACGCGAGGGCGTTTCGGTCTTTCCCCAACGGATACCAAGTCCTCTCTCGTGACACATGGGATCCCACATATTGTACATATCTACCGCATCGACATCATAAGAGAGCGACACCTTATTCGGTATCACGCTCTCACCAAAATCAAGCTTGAGTTTAACGTAGGATATACCGCTATCACTCTTTTCAAGGTAAAGCTCGGCTCCGATCTCGACTTCGCTTTCGAGTTTATATTCTTTTTCAATAATGTTAAAATATTTAATCATACGACCTCCAACAAGAAAGCCATCGCAAGCTTTTTGCGATGGCTTTCAGTTATCAAATATCTCAGTTAAAGTAACCTTCTCTGTAAAGAAGCTCTGCTATGAGCACAGCTCCACCTGCAGCTCCGCGGAGAGTGTTGTGAGAAAGACCTACGAACTTATAGTCGTATATCTTATCCTCGCGAAGTCTGCCTGCGGTAACACCCATGCCACCGTAAATATCGCGGTCAAGTGCTGCCTGAGGACGGTTATCCTCCTCAAAATAGGTTATAAACTGCTCGGGAGCATGAGGAAGCTTCATCTCCTGAGGCTTACCCTTGAACTCTGCCCAAGCCTTGAGTATCTCCTCCTTAGTGGGCTTGTTCTCGAACTTTACGAATACTGCCGCAGTATGTCCGTCACTGACAGGAACACGAATGCACTGAGTAGTGATCACGGGAGCATCTGCCTTAACTATCTCACCGTTTACTACCTTGCCCCAAACTCTAAGGGGCTCCTGCTCACTCTTTTCTTCCTCACCACCGATAAAAGGAATAACGTTGTCTATCATCTCAGGCCATTCCTTGAAGGTCTTGCCCGCACCAGATATAGCCTGGTACGTAGTAGCAACTACTTCCTTGATACCGAACTTAAGGAGGGGGGTAAGCATGGGAACGTAGGACTGAATAGAGCAGTTAGGCTTAACCGCAATAAATCCTCTCTTAGTTCCAAGACGCTTTCTTTGAGCCTCAATAACCTCAAGATGAGAATCGTTTATCTCCGGAATTACCATAGGAACGTCGGGTGTCCAACGGTTTGCAGAGTTATTGGAAACTACAGGTATCTCGTGCTTAGCATATGCTTCCTCAAGAGCCTTTATCTCGTCCTTCTTCATGTCGACCGCGCAGAAAACAAAGCTTACAAGCTCTGCCATCTCGTCGATATTTGCGGCATCGTGAACCATCATATTCTTATATTTCTCGGGCATAGGAGTTTTCATCTTCCAACGTGCGCCAACCGCTTCCTCATAGGTCTTTCCCGCAGAACGCGCGGAAGCTGCAAGAGCCGCTACCTCGAAATAGGGGTGATCCTCAAGCAAGGTCAGAAAACGCTGACCTACCATACCAGTTGCGCCTACAACGCCAACCTTCATCTTTTCCATAATGTATATGTCCTTTCGTTTTATTAAACTAAAATATATAGTAATGATAACACAAAAACGAACAAAAATCAACTGTTTTTTGCTGTCATTATAGTCAAAAAAGATAAATTTTGATATTATTTTTTGTGTAAAATAACCGCTAACTTATTTATTTTTGGATAAACATATTGTAAAGTTCGTTTCGGCTCATACTCAAAGCCTTTGCAGCAGCTTTAATGGCATCGTTTTTGCTCATACCTTCAGCCATAAACTTTTCAACCGCTTCTATAGGATTTGAATACTGTACCGATTTAGGAAAATTCCCTGCGTTTCCACCTTCTATGACCAGAACGTATTCTCCTCGCGGCTCCTTTTCGGAATAAATCTTTACAGCGCCGCACAGCGTGGTACGGCAGATCTCCTCGTTAAGCTTTGTAAGCTCTCGGCAAAGAGCTATTTTTCGCTCTCCCCCAAGAACCGCTTCAAGATCGGCAAGCGTGCTTCTAAGCTTATGTGGTGCCTCATGTAAAATAAATGTTCTCTCCTCAACGCTAAGCTTTTGCAATCTTTCGCGTCTTTCCTTTTTAGTTACCGGCAAAAAGCCCTCAAAGACAAACCGTGACGTCGACAGTGCCGAGAGTGTAAGTGCGGTGATCATAGCGCAAGCCCCCGGCAGAGATGTAACTGGGATATTATTTTCGGCACATAATCTTACAAGATCTTCACCCGGATCCGATATAGCGGGAGTGCCCGCATCTGTAACAAGTGCGCATGACTCACCCGCAGCAAGGCGTGCGACGATCTCATCGCCTTTTTCTCTTTTATTATGCTCATAATATGAAATAAGCGGCTTAGATATACCGAAATGAGTAAGTAGCCTTAAAGAATTTCTCGTATCCTCCGCTGCGACAAAGTCAACCTCCGCCAGGACCTTGAGTGCTCTTTCACTTATATCGGCAAGATTTCCTATAGGCGTGGCAACAAGATAGAGCATGCCGCCTACAACCTTATTTTTCTCTTTAGTATCCATTTTAATATCCTTAAAATTCAGTATTGAAAAATTCACATACCCTCAAAAAAAATCATATCTTATTACAAAAACACTTCTTTGAAAGGGTAAGTACAATGGCTATAAAAATTTACATCGACCAAGGACATAACCCTCAAAACCCAAATGCGGGAGCCGAGGGAAACGGTCTGCGTGAGCAAGATATAGTTTTTCGAATTGGAATACTTCTGGCTGATCTGCTCAGGGCAAACCCAAATTTTGAGGTTCGTCTTTCAAGACCCAGTGCTGAAACGCAAATAGGCAGCTCCAATACAGAAAGCCTCCGCTTGCGTGTTGCCGATGCAAATGCTTGGGGCGCGGATTATTTTATAAGCCTGCACACCAATGCGTCGTCTATTCCAAGCGCTACAGGAATTGAAGCCTTCGCGTTTTCAGAGGAATCGCCCGCGTTTGCTCTTGGCGAGGATATCCTCGCATCTCTTTCCGCAGCTACCGGACTGAGAAACCGAGGAATGAAGGTACGAAGTGGGCTGTACGTTATCAGAAAGACCGCTATGCCCTCTATACTCATAGAGCTGGGATTTATAACCAACCCCAATGACGCTCGGCTTATGTCACAGCAGCCTGAGCTGTTTGCAAGCGGTATATATCAAGGAATACTTGAATACTTCAATTTATAGAATATTCTTCTCCTCTATCATACGCATAAGCTCCTCCTCGGATATTATACGTATTCCAAGAGCCTGAGCTTTTGTGAGCTTGCTTCCGGCAGCTTCGCCGGCTACAACGAAATCCGTCTTACCCGAAACGCTTCCCACTACCTTTCCGCCCTCTGCTTTTATTTTTTGAGCAGCCTCATCTCTTGACATCGTGGGGAGCGTGCCCGTAAGCACAAATGAAAGTCCCGCAAAAAGCTCTCCCTTGGGCGCTGCGGTATTTACAGTCACCAGGCCTGCGCTGCTAAGTCTGTGGCAAAGCTCTCTGTTTTGCGTGTGAGAAAAAAATTCAACAACACACTCTGCGGTTATTTGTCCAAAATCATCAAGCTCTGCTATCTGCTCTACGCTGGCATCTATAAGAGCCTCAAGCGTTCCAAATCTATCGGCAAGTGTAGCCGCTGCGACCTCTCCTACGTTTCTTATACCGAGTCCGTATATCAATCTCGCAAGACCCGCACTCTTAGAGCCTTCGATCGCGGCTATAAGATTCTGTGCCGATTTTGCACCCATCCTTTCAAGCTTTGCGATATCCTCGGACTTGAGCGAATACAGATCAGCAGTATCCTTTATAAGCTGATTTGCAATAAGCAATTCAACTATTTGCGGTCCAAGTCCATCTATATTCATAGCGCCCTTTGACGCAAAATGCTCTATACTTCTTGAAACCTGTGCGGGACAAGCGCTGTTGGTGCAGCGAAGCGCTGCTCCGTCATTCTTATCAAAAAACACCTTTTCACCGCATGACGGACAAACAGTGGGCATAAAAAATTCTCTTTCGCTTCCATCTCTGCACGAGGTGTTAGTCCTTACCACCTCAGGGATTATATCGCCCGCCTTTCTGACCACCACAATATCTCCAAGCCTTATTCCGCGTTCTCTTATAAAATCTATATTGTGAAGTGTAGCACGGCTTACGGTAGTACCCGCAAGTTTTACGGGAGCAAGCTCTGCGGTCGGTGTAAGAACCCCCGTTCTTCCAACCGCAATGCTTATATCAAGAAGCTTTGTTTCCTTCTCCTCCGGGGGGAATTTGTAAGCAACCGCCCACTTGGGAGTGTTAGTTCCCTCTCCTATATGGCGTCTGTCCTCAAGAGAATCTATCTTAATAACCACACCGTCAATATCATAAGCAAGGCTTTCCCTAGCTTCACCTATCGTTTTTATATGAGCTTCAACCTGCTCGTAGGAGCTGGCTTTTGTTCGCATTGTCAGAACCTTAAAGCCAAGCTCGGCAAGTCTATCCAGCGTTTCTGTATGGCTTTGTGGAGCGTGGCCGTCGGCATAAAGCTGTCCTTCCTGAAAATTAAACACAAAAATATCAAGTCTTCGCTCTGCCGTGATGCTTGGATCGAGCTGACGCAACGAGCCTGCCGCAGCGTTTCGGGGATTTGCCATAAGTGCCTTCCCCTCTTTTTCTCTTTTAGAATTTATATCCTCAAAAACAGCCCTGGGCATATATACCTCGCCTCTGACAGTCAACGTCAAGGGCTCAGACAAGCGTAACGGGATAGACTGAACGGTACGCAAATTAAGAGTAACGTCCTCACCTACTATTCCGTCACCTCTCGTAGCGCCTCTTACAAATTCTCCGTTCTCGTATATGAGGGATACAGAAAGGCCATCTATCTTAGGCTCCACCGAGTAAACGGGAGAATCTACCTCATTGCTCATTTTATAGCAAAAATCCTGAGCTTCCTCAAAAGAAAAAACGTCCGCAAGAGAATCCATACGAGCCGTGTGGACAACCTTTTCAAACTTATCCAAGGCCTTTCCCCCAACTCTTTGGGTGGGAGATGCGGAATCGTAAAGCTCGGGGTATTTTTCCTCAAGAGCTTTAAGCTCCGCATACATCATGTCATATTCATAATCCGATATTTCCGGAGAATCATACACGTAATATCTTTGAGCATGATAGGTAAGGCTATCCCTTAACTCCTTTGCTCTCGCAATTATTTCCTTTGATAATTCAACAGCCATAAAAACCTCCCTTATCGAAGCAAACATACTAAATATTATTATATCAATTTTTACCTCGAATGTCAATTATTATAGCTTTATTTTTGAGCATTTTTTATCTTCAAGTTATGAATGACTCAAAAAAATCATAAGGATTAAAATAGCGGGATAGGAGGATATCTTATGCATATATTTTTTGCTCTGCTCGTTATTTTTCTCGCGCTGGTAAACGGCTTTACAGATGCACCGAGCTCCATTGCGGGATGCGTATGCACGCGATCGCTATCACCAAAAAGTGCAATTGCTCTAGCGGCAGTATGTAATTTTCTCGGAGCTATAATAATGGCACTTATAAGCCCCGGGGTAGCCAGGGCAACCTTCGGTATTGCCAACTTCGGCAGTGACTCATATTCAGCTATTTTATCTCTTTGCGCCGCGCTCGCTTCTGTAATAATATGGGCAAGCGTTGCCTCCGTATTCGGTCTTCCTACGAGTGAAAGTCACGCACTTGTATCCGCATTAAGCGGCGCGGCATTTGCCACTAATGCAAGCCTTAGCGCACTCGGCGGTGAAGAATGGATAGCAGTGCTTATAGGACTTGGACTGTCTACCCTGCCCGTTATCGGTCTGTCATATATTATATATAAGCTGGCTCTGAGAATATTTTGCTCCCAGGACAGACGCGGCTCCATGCGTTATTTTCGTAAAATGCAATTCATAAGTGCGGGAAGCAGTGCTTTTTTGCACGGTGCTCAGGATTCCCAAAAATTCATCGGAGTATATTTACTTGGTCTGTCTTTTTTAGGAGGATACTCACCTAACGAAGACTTTGACATACCGCTTTACGTTACGCTTACGTGCGCGGCGGCAATGACATTGGGCACACTTTTGGGTGGCTCGAGAATAATTAAAAAGGTGGGATGCGAGATGACTCACCTCGATCCCCTAAGCTCTGCCGCGGCAGATATGGCATCCTCTACGTTTTTAGGCGTTTGCTCCGCTCTTGGACTGCCTACTGCCACAACTCATGCTAAAACCTGCGCAATAATGGGCGTTGGATTATCAAAAAACGTCAAAACGAGCCCAAGGGCAGCATTTGAGATATTTCTCGGCTGGTTATTGACATTTCCCGTGTGCGCAATATTCGGATTTATTCTATCACTCATATCACATTTTATATTTATATAATCACGAGGTCTATATGCCTAAGTTCAACTATTTTGACGCTCTTGAGCAGTTATCAAAGCTTTGCACAAAAGCAGTATCCTTATGTTGCCACGCAAGCATGAGCTCCACCCCAACTGAGCTTTTCGCCACCCTTCAAATAGCAACAAATGAAATATGCAATATAGAAAAAAATCTTTTTAGCGACTTTATGCCTCCTCTTGAAAGAAACAGTATTGCCGCATGTGCTCACAGCCTATACCGAGTGATCGTGTGCTGTACGGATATATCCAAGAAAAGCATTAGATCTTCCAATAGATCCTTCCCTAAGGTTGATATCTATATAAGTCTTGCTAAAGCGATCGAAAACGAAATATTCCGTATTCGCAAAATAAAGCGAAGTGAGGAAATTCCGGGCATTTGGGAATTCAGGAATATGCTTGACAAGCTTAGTAATGACACAAAAGCAATCGATCTTTCGCAAGAGCGTCTGAAAAATGAGCTCTCACTTTGCTATGACTCTATAATTGAGGTCATGCTTATCAATATCTAACGTTTTCTTTTTTTGCTGAAGTACCTTACTGTTTCTTCTTTTACCTCCCCACTCATTGCCAATATGACACTTAAATTGATCAAGGTCATACCTCCCAGCGCAAAATCCGCACATTCCCAAACCGCATCTCCCGAAAAAACAGAGCCTATCACGACACAAGCGCAGTAAAGAAAAATAAAAAAGCTTCTTGCTTGTTTCCCGCTTGATATATATCGCATGCTCTCCATGCCGTAATGCCCCCAACAAAGAACTGTAGCCAAAGCAAAAAGCACTACGGATAAAGCGATAAATCCACCCGCCCATTCTCCAAGCACCGACGCGTAGGAGCTAAGCGTCATCATCATATAATCGCCACCCTCCGCGCTTCCTCCGCCTACTATTATCACGATAGCTGTAAGCGTGCACAGTAGCATCGTATCAACAAACACCTCGAAAATGCCCCACACACCCTGTCTTGCGGGCTCACTGCATTGCGAAAGCGCATGTGCCGCAGGCGCTGTGCCGCAGCCTGCCTCGTTAGAAAGTATCCCTCTCATAGTTCCGTAGCGCAATGCGTTTGAGGTCAATACTCCCACTATTCCTCCAAGCGCACTCATGGGCGAAAAAGCATCCTCGAATATAAGACGTAGCGCCTCTACCGTCTTTTGAGGCTGTATACATATCACCGCGACCGATATTGCTCCAAAGCCAAGCGTCATAAACGGTACAAGCTTTTCGGTAAAGGAAAGTATTCCTTTCATTCCTCTGCGCATAGCATAAAAGGCTATAAGCGCAAACGCGGATCCCACAGCTATAGACGGCAGACCGAAAAATCCCTCCATAGCATTTGCTGCCGCTCCCACCTGAATCATTCCGCCCATGCTCAGCGCATTAATTAAGCAAAGAACAGCAAAAGCAAAAGCAATTACAGCACCTATCCGTCTGCCAGCGAAAAGGTCCCTTATGTAGTACATTGCTGCACCGTGCCCTTCACCGTTTTTATCAAATCTACGGTGTCGCATTGCCAATACTATCTCGGCATATTTAAGTACCATCGCAAATAAAGCGCTTACCCACATCCAGAATACCGCCCCGTATCCCCCGAGCGATATTGCCGAGGCGACGCCTACCATATTTCCTACACCTAACGTTCCCGCAAGAGCAAGTGCTAGTGCCTTTGCGGAGGATATACCGCCTTCTCTTTCCTTTCCTCGTAACGCCCCAAGCACTTTTATTGGATGAAAAAAATGAAAGAATCTTAATCTGAAGCAAAAAAACATTCCCGATAAAATAAGCAACAGCGGAACTCCTATGCCAAAAATATATTTGTTTATAAATGCTATCATTTCCATCTCCTAAAGCTATGTCTTGGATAAAAATTGTAAACTAAATGTAAAATATATAAAAGCTATTGATTTTTCTAAAAAATGGTGTATAATATGTTATAGATTAGCACTCAAACGCAAAGAGTGCCAAAAAATCTAAAAAATCAATCTTATTCAC
>JAZSJE010000062.1:0-2968 GCA_045534135.1 Eubacteriales bacterium | reverse complement strand
GAGTACACGAGCGCACACGTTAAATATATGAGGACTATATCATGGGCGCTTTTTGAGAAGGTAGAGGGAAAGGAGCAGTTTATCGTGGTGAATACACACTATGAGGCTCCCGGCAAAAATGCTGAGGAAAAAGCGGAATATCTCGAACACAGAAAGAAACAGACCGCTGATATGATCAAATTTTTGGGTGAATTAGAGGATAAGTACGATCTGCCAATCCTGCTCACGGGAGATTTTAATACCACCGAGGGCAACGATAAGACGGGACACCATTCACCTTATTGGAATATTATAAACAGCGGTATGCACGAAGCAAAGTACTCTGCTGACGTAATAAAGAGAGCTTGTACTACGTGGCACGAGCTTGGTTCATCGGTATCTACGGCACCTGCGGGAAGCTTTGATCATATATTTGGTAACGACAAGGTTAAATTCAAGT
The DNA here is from genome assembly GCA_045534135.1 of Eubacteriales bacterium. Classification (GTDB taxonomy): domain Bacteria; phylum Bacillota; class Clostridia; order Oscillospirales; family CAG-272; genus HGM12713. The sequence continues at coordinate 2,529 of JAZSJE010000062.1, read as the reverse complement.
ATTTTAACACCCTTGTGGATAAAATGCTTATCGACGCCGCCGACCACTGTCCAATATACGCTGACGTTAAGCTGAATTGACGGTGAATGATAAAAGACTAAATATTATTTTATAGGAACTGTCAATCTTATGAACGTTGAAAATACTTACGAAAATATGTTTTCGGATAATGCTGCTCTTGCGAACGGAGCAGATATGAGAATCATGTCATTTAATATCCTGTGTGAAATATGGAATGATAAACCGACTATATCGGGGCATGATGAAAAAGCCGTAGCTATACTTATGAATTACGCTCCTGATGTTGTCGGATTGCAGGAGATATCTCCAAATTGGCACTCTGCGCTTGAACCTTTGTTTGGCAGTTCACCTTACAAGATGATCGGCAAACATAATACCGTTATGTACTCAAAGTATGATAATATTAACTTTTCCTCAATTATTTATAATGCAGATACGGTTAAATCTATCGGCAATTGCACGAATATTACGATCCCGACACGGTAGCACCCGTAGACAATCAAGAATTTCAAAGTTGGAATTTCCTTGTTATCAATATGATAGCATGGTTAAAGGCGGGAAAACATATGCTCGTTTTTCAATGCTATAGATTTGGAGAAAATAAATGAAGGTTTACTATAATTACGCGCGAGAGAAAAAGCAAAATCCGTACATAGGATTTACAAGCTTTCAGCATTTCAGAAACGACAGACTATATTCCGATCTCGTAGTCCGTCCCGAAAACAATATGACCGAGACAGAACACGTTGAATGTTATCCCGTTCCCGATTACGTAGAGGAAAACGGCAGAACGCAAGGATATTATCCCGACTGCTCCGTAGCTTATATACGTATTCTGTGGAAGGAATTTGAACCGACAGAGGGAAACTACAATTACGCCTTTATTGAGGATATATTGAAAAAGGCAAAAGAAAACGACCAAACGGTAATGTTCCGCATGATGCAGCACAGTACACGCGAGAGCGACGATGTTCCAAATTGGCTTAAGGAAAAAATAGAATGCCCTGAGCGTCCTGCGGGAAAAAGGGTAAAGAAATGTCCTTCCGATCCTAAGTTTTTGGAATACTTCGGCAGAGCGATACGCGCATTTGGAGAAAGATTTGACAGTGATCCTACACTCGCTATGGTCGATATCTCGCTTCCGGGTGCGTGGGGCGAAGGAAGTCACCTCAAATATTTTACAGAGGAACAGCTAAAGGCTTTCGTAGATATTTATACGGATACGTTCAAGAACACTCTCTTGATAGGTCAAACAAACGCGCCTTGGCTCGTTGCGTATTCTAACGAAAAAACGTCTATAGGTTGGCGCGCCGATTGCATAGGACCTGACGATTCTTACCAAAGACTTTTGCCTCAGGCGGAGCAGATGGACGGAGTTTGGAAAAAAGGACACGTCTCCTTTGAGTCTTATTGGTGGTTGGGAGAATGGAAACGCAAGGACTGGGATATAGACATTATTATAGATAGGTTGCTTAATTGGCACGTCAGTACCTTTAACGCAAAATCTCTGCCTATTCCATACGAGTGGAAAGACAAGGTAGATGCGCTCGTTGACAAAATGGGATATCATTTCGTTATCAGGGAGGCAGAGATAGAGGTGACTGAAAAGATAAGTCTTAATCTAACGGTAGATAACGTTGGAGTTGCTCCCATTTACATCGCATTGCCATTGTATGTGAGACTAAAAAAAGATGGGTGTGAAAAAACGCTCATGACTGATGTTGATATAAGAAAATGGCTCCCGGGAGAGCATCGTGAATATATAGAAATCCCCCTGACTGACGGTATGGCTTCAGGGGAGTACCAAATACAGATAGGTATCGGAGGCAATGATACTCCAAGTCTTTGCTTTGCGACAGATGCAAAACAGGACGGTGATTTTGCAGTGCTGACAACAATAGTCGTTGATGATTGAAATTATTAGAAAAAAGGTATCAAAATGATAAATCATACTAATGAATCAATCATACAGTTCGGCGAGGGCGGATTCCTTCGCGGCTTTGCAGACTGGATGATACAGAAAATGACCGACTGCGGTGCTTTTGAGGGCAAGGTGGTCGTAGTGCAGCCTATTGAGCAAGGAATGTGCGATATGCTCACTGCTCAGGACTGCAAATATACGCATATAATTCGCGGCAGCGAGGGAGTTGAGATATCCCAAATTGACGTTATCTCCCGTTGCGTAAAGCCTTACGAGGATTTTGAGAGCTATCTTGCTCTGGCAGATATTCCCTCTATGAGATTTATTATCTCGAATACCACCGAATCAGGTATCGTGTTCAATGAAAATGATGTTGTGGATAAGGCTCCATTTGTTTCATTCCCCGCAAAGCTGACAATACTCTTGAAGAGAAGATTTGACAAGGGCTTGAATGGCTTTATCGTGTTACCTTGCGAGCTTATCGATCGAAACGGAGATAACCTCAAAAAGTGCGTTCTTCAGTATGCCGACCTGTTCGGATTTGGCGCGGATTTCAAGGCTTGGGTGGAGAATGAGAACGTATTCAC
>JAZSJE010000210.1:0-5042 GCA_045534135.1 Eubacteriales bacterium | reverse complement strand
ATATACTTGAAAAAAAGCGGGGAATATGGTAGAATATATATATAATTAGCGCAAGGAGAGTAGTGGACGAAGGTGCCACAAGGAAATATGGAAAACAAAAATCAAAGATGGCCCGGAAAAACTTATTTTATTATACTTTTCACCACAATAGCTTTGCTTATAGCTGCTACAGTTTCTCTATTGGCGGTTCTGCTGATAGGTAGTGATTCCAAGCCTTCCTACAATAATAACTGGCAGGATAATATTGGAGGAGATAATAATCAAGTTGGAAATATCAACAGTCTTTTTCCTACTAATCCAACGAAAGATAATTACATAAGTGCCAGCAATGAAAGCGTAGTGCAGATAGGGAGCAATATACTCTCTAATAATGCCATATTAGTTGATCTTAGTGATAATACCTCGATCGCTGAAAAGAACGCTGATAAGCAAATATATCCCGCGTCAATGACAAAGGTAATGACCTTGCTTGTAGCATGCGAAAACGTAACGAGTCTTGATAAAAAGCTTGTGGTTACTCAAGAGGATATTGACTTCAAGATTCAAACCGACGGCTCGGGACTTTTGGTTGCTTCTTCTCTTGGAGACGGATTTACTATAGAGGATCTTCTTTATATGATCTCTTATAAATCCGATACGATTGCATGTCTTATGATAGCGCGTGAGATTGCGGGCAGCGAGGAAAATTTCGTCGGACTTATGAACGCTAAGGCAAAGGAGCTTGGTCTGAAAAATACGAACTTCACAAACTGCACAGGTCTGCATAATGCATCACACGTTACGACTTGCCGTGAGATGGCTGCAATAATGGCGTATGCACTTGATAACAGTCTTGCAAAACAGATACTTTTATCGACCGCGGTGAGAAAGATTCCTGCATATAACGGAAATAGCGATGAATTTGTAGTGAATTACTGGGCTCATTGCGAATGGTACGCGGCTAAAAAGGACCAAGGAACGAGATTTCAGGAGGACGTAGTTCTTAAAACTGTTACGGTAAAGGGAGCTAAGCCCGGATATACGGATGAGGCTGGCGTTTGTCTTGTTTCTTACGCAGTGTCCCGAGCTACGGGTAAAGGATACGTTAACGTTATAGTCGGAAAGCCCAAGGGAAGTGGACTTACAGAGTCTGTTTCCACGGCAGAGGTAAAGAAGATATACAACGATTACGCAAAATAAAAAAGAGGGCGAAAGCCCTCTTTTTCAATTCATTCAAAGCTGAGAGATCAGCTTTTCGTCACGGTACTTTGTCCGCAATCATTTTACTTTTATAGCGTTTATTGCATTAAGGCATTTTTAAAAAGTCCCACAAACCCTTATAAATCAAGGCTTTTCAGATTTATTTATACATCTTATATTTGAGCCTCAAATTATCGGCAATCATCGCGATAAACTCGCTATTCGTGGGCTTTCCTCGGTTGTTTTGAATTGTGTAACCGAAATAAGAATTAAGCGTATCCACGTCGCCTCTGTCCCACGCGACCTCGATGGCGTGGCGGATGGCACGCTCCACGCGGCTCGTGGTGGTCTGGTACTGCTTTGCGACGGTAGGGTAGAGAATCTTTGTTACTGAATTTATGATATCACTATCCTTGACGGTGAGCAGGATAGCAGTGCGAAGATATTGATATCCCTTGATATGTGCGGGTACACCTATCTGGTGTATTATTTTGGTTACCTGTGATTCCATATCCGGCTTTTCTTCCTCTATTGGTGCTATGTTTTCACCGTCGCGATTGTTTGCAAGCGAACATATATGTCTGCAAAGGCTTTCTACATTGTATGGCTTGAGCAAGCAGAGGTCCGCGCCTGCCTTTGCTGCCTCTAAGAAGATGCTTTGCTTAGATGACATAGATACTACTATGAATGCAGGTGGTTTGTCGGGTGCGAATTTGAGATTTTGGCAATTGTTAAGTACTCCGATCCCGTCGAGCTTAGAGAGCCATACGTCGATTATTGCGATGTCGGGATGGTTTTTGCCTATTTGTATGAGAGCATCCTCTCCGTTTTCTGCTTCTAAAAGATTGGTAAATCCTGCCTTTCGAAGCTCATTGCAAAGCGCTTGGCGGTCGGACGCACTTTCGTCTGCTATCAATATTTTAATTGCTTTTTTCATTGTATTCCTCCATAAAATTCTTTAACATCCATATTTTACCATATTTCCAATCAAAATGCAAGGAATTTACAAAAATTACCAATGGTAAAATTTACCAAAGTTTTTGGCAAAAACTGTAAAAGATAGACAAAACTTATAAAAACGAGGTGTTTCACTAAAGAATGACAGCTTTGACTCTTTGCTTTACAAACAGAAAAAGCATTTGATATCTCAAATGCTTTTGATTTATTATAATATTTGCATTTTGAATTTTGTTCGTTCCGCCTTTGCGCCTCTTATCTCGACTATGTAATCAAGCTCCAGAGTGTTGCCTACGGTGAGAAGATTTACGACCTTTTTCGTATGAATGCATACCTCAAAAGGCATGAAGGGCGTTTTATATATGCAGTGATGGCGTTTTCCCTCCTCAAAAACAAGTGTCGCGGAAACTATACCGCTGCGCATCATAGTGATAACACCGGGTTCGTTTTTAAGAAAGGTAAGGGAGGTGAGAGAGCCTTCCATTCCGGTAGCCTCGCTTTCCTCATAGCTTACTGTAATGCGTTCATCCTCGCAGGATATTTTTCCTACGGTGTTTATTTCAAGTATTTCAGGCTCTGCTGAGCTTTTATCCGACTCAAAAAATTCGATATCCTCGCTCTCATCGCTGAAAAGCGAAGCATCTACCTCATAAAGCTCGGATTGAATCTTAATTCTTGCTTCTTTTGTATTCGACATTTTTGTCCTCCCAAAAATAGTGCGCCTATACATTTTATCATTTTTAGGCTTAAATGTCAATCGAAAAAGAGGTTTATATATAAAATTTAAAGAAATTTTATATTTCCTTTGACAGCGGTGCAAATAAGTGTTATAATATATGGAGATAAAACCTTAAGGAGATAAATATATGTCAGTTAATGTTTCGGCTAAAATCAAGCAGCTTGTTGAGTATGCTCTGGAAAAGGGGCTTATATGCGAGGAGGACAGACTTTATATGACCAACTCGCTGATGTCTGCGCTCAAGGTTGGTGAATATGTAGAGCCTGGTGACGTTGAGAAGCAGCCATTAGAGGATATTCTCGCAGCCCTTTGCGATTACGCGGCAGAGAACGGTCTGCTTGAAAATAACAGCGTAGTTTACCGCGATCTTTTTGACACCAAGCTTATGGGTGTTCTTACTCCCCGTCCCAGCGAGGTTATAAGGAACTTCAAGGAGCTCTATTCTGAGTCCCCCGTAAAAGCTACCGACTATTTCTACGCGCTTTGCCGCAACAGCGATTACATCCGTACATACCGTGTGGCTAAAGACCTTAAGTGGAAATATGAGGGTAAATACGGAGAGCTTGATATAACAGTAAATCTCTCCAAGCCCGAAAAGGATCCCAAGGCTATTGCAGCCGCAAAGCTTTTGCCTCAGAGCGGATATCCTAAGTGCTTGCTTTGCCCCCAGAATGAGGGCTTTGAGGGTAACGCGGGCAGACCCGCGCGCCAGACCTTGCGCCTTATTCCCACCACGCTTGCGGGCAAACAGTGGTATATGCAGTATTCTCCCTACGTTTATTATAACGAGCACTGCATAGTTCTCTCAAAGGAACATACTCCCATGAAGATCGAGAGAGGGACATTTGAGCGTTTACTCGACTTTGTTGAGCAGTATCCTCACTATTTCCTTGGCTCTAATGCCGATCTTCCTATCGTAGGAGGCTCCATTCTTTCGCATGATCACACTCAGGGCGGTCACTATACCTTTGCTATGGCAAAGGCGCCCATCGACACAGAGATAAAATTTGAGTGCTATGATGACGTTGAGGCAGGTATAGTTAATTGGCCTATGTCGGTTATAAGACTGCGCAGCGCAAATAAGAATAGCCTCGTAGAGCTTGCTGATAAGATACTCAAGGCATGGAGAGGATATACCGATGAGGCGGCATTCGTCTTTGCCGAAACCGATGGGGAGCCTCATAATACCATTACTCCGATTGCGCGTACCCGCGACGGAAAGCTTGAACTTGATCTCGTTCTTCGTAACAACATAACCACAGAGGAGCATCCTCTTGGCGTTTACCATCCTCATGCTGACGTTCATAACATAAAGAAAGAGAATATCGGTCTTATTGAGGTCATGGGACTTGCTGTTCTTCCTGCAAGACTCCGTGATGAGATAGCGCTTATGTGTAAGGCTATTGCCGAGGGTAAGGACTTTGGCGAGGAGGAGAGCATTGCAAAGCATAAGGAGTGGTTCTGCAAGTTCAAGGATAACTACGAGTTTACTGCTGAGAACACAGAGGAGATACTCAAAAAGGAGATCGGTCGCACCTTCGAGCGAGTTCTTGAGGATGCGGGCGTATACAAGTGCACCGTAGAGGGACACGAGGCATTCCTTAGATTTATTGCGACTATAAGATAAGTGAATAAAAACAGAAACGAGGCGTTAGTTTGACGCCTCGTTTTGTGTTGTTTAATTGTTTAATTGTCGTCAGCCTTGACAATATCACCGTCGGTGCAGTGTACGACGTAGTTGCCAATGGAATAATTTTTAAAATCGTCTTTCTCAATATTTTGCCATTCTGTTCTTGTCCCTTTAAAGTCTATCGTCGTAAGTTTGGTACACCCATTAAACGCACTACCTGCGATATAAGTAACGCTGTTTGGTATAGTTACGCTCGCGAGTCCCGTACAATCTTTAAAGGCATCTCCTATAATGCTATCAGCTCCATTTTCTACGGTTACGTTAGTAAGTCCTGTGCAACCTTCAAATCCTCCAACGCTAGTAATGCTGTTGGGTATAGTCACTTTAGTAAGTCCTGTGCAACGGAAGAACGCGTTCGTGCCGACGCTCCTTACACTGTTACCCCAATTTATGCTTACAGCACCAGAACAGCCGCTAAACGCAAAATCGCCTATTTTTACGACATCATTAGGAATCACAAGTCGGATCGTAGCCATG
>JAZSJE010000128.1:0-16649 GCA_045534135.1 Eubacteriales bacterium | reverse complement strand
TTCAAGGAAAGGGCCATATCCCTGACCAGAGCCGTCTGTATAAGCGATGGGATAATTGAAATTGGGATTTTTATTCGATATCTTATATAGCCAGACGTCATTACCGTGCTCCTTGGAATATGCTTCCACAACACCCGAAGCATAGTTGTCATCTCCCAAGGCTTCTTCTATTTCTTCTATCGTTTCTTCAAGATCGTCAAACTTTGTGCGCTGATAAAAGTAATTCAGCATGCTTATTTCAAATACCCACAGAAAAAACGCAAAAAGAATGACAAAAGAGATAACTATGGCAAACATTTTCCACCTGATCCCTATTGGAAGTCTACGTCTTCTATGCGTCTTGTGCTCAGTGCCTGTCATGATATCTCCTTTCGTTTTGCTTTTTCAATTATGCTTCAAATCTGTATCCCACACCTCTGAGAGTAACTATCAGCTTTGAGTATCTGCCCAGACTTTTTCTCAAAAGCTTTACGTGAGTATCAAGCGTACGCGCATCTCCGTAAAAATCATAGCCCCATACGTCGCTTATGAATTTTTCTCTGGAGATAGCAACGTTTCTGTTTTCGAGCATATAGAAAAACAGGTCATATTCCTTTGGTGTCATATCAATTCGTTTTCCGTCAATAAATACGAGTCTTGCGGTAACGTCCGCGCGAAGTCCGCCGTTGTCAAGTGTAACTATGAGATTTTCCTTTTTAGTTCCCGCCAAAGCGCTTTTGTTCACACGCTTCATTATTGCGTCTATTCTGAGCATAAGCTCTTTTGGAGAAAAGGGCTTTACCACATAATCGTCTATGCCCAGCTCAAAGCCGTTTATACGGTCATACTCCTCTCCCCTTGCGGAAAGCATTATTATAGGCGTTGCCGATATTTTTCTTATTTCTCTGCACGCGGAAAATCCGTCAAGCTCAGGCATCATAATATCCATGATTATAATATCAAACTCAGCATTTCGGCAGAAATGCACAGCCTCCATTCCGTCGGCAGCCTCAGTAACCGCATGTCCCTCAAATTCTGCGTATTTTTTTATTATGGAACGGATTCTTGCTTCATCGTCTACTACGAGAATTCTATACATATTTACCTCCCAGTAAAATAAGCGCTCAGGCGCCGCAGTGGCTACCGAAGCGCTTATTTCTTCGGTGTATCTGTATTATACACCACGATTGTTCATTTTTTAATGTTTTTTATTTAAGTGTTACCTTAATATCCAGATCCGCGCCGTTTCGTCTTACCGTAATGGTAGCTGTGTCACCTATTTTAAGGCTGTCTACAACTGCGTAATACTGAGCAGCGCTCTCTATATTTTCTCCGTTTATCTTAACTATTCTGTCATATTTTTCAAATTCAGCATTAACGGTTTCAACAACGTACAGTCCTAAAACTCTGTTAAGTGTTCCATACTGTACCTTTATACCGATAGCAGGCTCCACTACCATTATCCTATTGATAAAATTAAATGCAATATCCGAAGGAATAGCAAAGCCCAAGCCTTCAATTCCCGTATCCGAGGTCTTTGCGTTAACTATTCCAACAAGATTACCCATCATATCGAAAAGTGCTCCGCCTGAGTTACCGGGATTTATTGCGGCATTGTGCTGAAGCAGCACCATCTCCACTCCGTCTATCTCAACACGTCTGTCAAGCGCGCTTATAATTCCGTCCGTAACTGTACCGCCAAGAGATCCCAAAGGATTACCGATAGCCACGACATCCTGACCTACAACAAGATTACTGCTCTTGCCAAAGGATGCAACGGTAAACTCCTCGTCATCCTTTTTCTCAATTCTGATAAGTGCCAGATCCAAGGATTCGTCGCTACCGATCAGGGTCGCCTCATAGCTCTCACCGTTAGTAAGCACGACAGTTATAGTATCGACAAGTTTTCCGTTAGTTTCATATATAACGTGATAATTTGTAAGGAGATATCCAGCCTTGCTGCTTTGCGTAACTATTACTCCGCTGCCTGCCCCTGAGGTAACGTACTGTCCGTAAAAATAATCCTTTTTAATGCTGGAGGTGCTTATCTCAACGACGCTGTTTCCAACCTTGTTTACCACCTCGGGAAGTGATTTTGGAACATAATCGTCATCTGCATTCTGATTTATCTCCATCTGCGGTGCGTTTTGCATTATGCTAAGATTTTCATCGCTAAGGTCGGTATTAGAGTTAAAGCGCGCTGTGCCCATCAGCATATTAAGCGCGTATCCGCCTAAGGCAAGGATCGCCAGCATCAGTATTCCACCTGTGATTATTGCGGCTATGGCAACTTTACCTATTCCCTTTTTTTTCTTCGGCTTTACTGCGGGCGTCTCTGTAGAAAAATTGGGAACATAATACGGAGGCTGGTAGCAGGTAGAATACTGCTGAGAATTTTGAGAATCGCTATTATAAGACGGTTCAAAGCTTTTCTCGTTTGCCCCTTGTGCCATATTTTCGCTATTATTAATATTATTAATGTTATCGTTATTATTTTCGTTCGAAAAGATACCGTTGTTAAATTCACTCATAAGCTAATTCCTTTCGTTTTATAATCTGTCAGGATAATTATACTATTATTTTGTGACAGTTCTATGACCGATTTTGTAACACTTACTGAATTTAATAGTATTTAATAGAAATTTGAGCTATTTTTGCGTTGTTTTTGACCCATATATATGATATAATATAGGTAGAGCATAGGCAAGCGGAGGAAAAACAATGATAAAATTTATTTACGGCCCGTATGGTAGCGGAAAAACCTCAAAAATTTTAGACTTTCTCTTGGAGGATCATCGTTGCAAAATTAAATCATTTTTAATAGTTCCTGACCAGGAAGCTTTGCAATTTGAAAGGCTGACTCTCCAAGCTCTGCCTCACACTTCTCAGCTATCTCTCGAAATTATGGGGTTTTCGCGTCTGTATAACAGAGTTTGCAGAGAATACGGAGGACTCTCCTATTCCTATATAACCAAGCCTATGCGCTCGCTTCTCATGTGGAAAACCATACGCGAGCTGTCAGGTGTTCTTGAGCATTTCAGCGAAAGCGGAATTTCAGACCCCAATATGCCTGATCTTATGCTGAAAACGATAAACGAGCTAAAAGCAAACGGTGTAAGTGCCGCAGCGCTTGAGCTCGGAGCAAATAAGCTTTCGGCACCCTCTCCTTTGCGCTCGAGAATGCGCGATATTTCACTGATATACTCATGCTTTGACAATTTCGTAGCTGAAAAGTACAGTGATTCATCCGATGACCTGATGCGTCTTTCGGAGATGTTAGAGAAATACGACTTCTTCAAAGGAGCAAACGTATACGTAGACTCCTTCACCTCCTTCACCGCGGTTCAGCATAAAATCTTAAGACAAATATTTAAATCTGCCAATAACGTGACCGTAACGTTACCATTGCCCTCTCCTGACCATTCGGATATAAGCACGTTAGGAATTGAAGATTCACTCAAACGTCTTACCGCTTCCGCAAAGCTCTGCGGAGGACATGAAAATATAGTACTGACAAACTCCAAGCGCTCCATCCCCCTACCCTTGAATTATCTTAATGAAAATCTTTGGTGCATGAGCGCAGACAGCAAAAATGCGCCCACACTTGACGGAAGCATTGTCTGTGAGGTCTGCGATAATCCGTATGCAGAAGCAGAAGCTGTAAGCGCACATATTTCAGAGCTTTTGCGAGATGGCGCCCGCTGCCGTGACATTGCTGTTATAGTGCGTGACTGTGAAAAATACAGGGGAATACTTGACACGGCTCTTGAAAAGGGCAATATTCCCTTTTATATCTCAGGCAAGAGCGAACTCTGCGCCCTGCCTCCCATCAAATTTATTCTGTCCGCCTTGCGTATAAAAAAATACAATTGGCAAAAGAGCGACGTTATATCTCATATCAAAACAGGACTTTGCGACATAGACAGACACGACGCTGATCTGTTTGAGGAATACGTAAACACGTGGAATATACACGGTGACCAATTTATAGACGGAAACTGGAATATGAATCCCGACGGATTTGTACCCGAAATATCCGAGCGAGGAGCGGAAATTCTTGCAGCGGCAAACAGAGTACAGCAAAGGATTGTACCGCCCTTGCTCAAGCTTTTTGTGCTTCTTGACGCATCCGAAAGCATCCCCGACACATGTCGTGCTCTCTATTCTTATATGCAAGAGATCTCGCTTGAGGAAAAGCTTTCTGAGCTTTCAAGAAAAGCGGCAGAGAGAGGCGACTTAAAGCAAGCAAAGGAGCTTTCGGGAATTTACGAGATCATCCTGTTTTCGCTTGCAGATATTGCTCAGGCGCTTTTTGATGAGGAAGCGGATCCCGAGGAATTTATGCAGATACTTCGCAACGTATTCGATAATACCCAAATAGGCACTATTCCCACCTCAATTGATGAGGTGACAATTGGATCTGCCGCTACTTTAAGAGCTTCAAACAGGAAATACGTTTTCGCGGTAGGACTTTGTGAAGGAGAATTTCCCGCATCAGTCAAGGATAGCGGTGTATTTTCCTCAATAGACCGAAAAGCACTTAATGAAATTGGCATAGAGCTTTTAGGAAATAACGAGGTTCGTTCCTCTGACGAGCTTATGTACGTTTCAAGAGCGTTTTCATCGGCAACAAAGCGTCTTTATATACTTACGCACAAATCCGAGCTTGACGGTACGACTCGCTTCCCTTCGCTTGCATTCAACCGAGTAAAGGCACTGTTTGGCGACGCACTCAACGTACACACATATAACCTGGGTGATCTTGAGTATTCAATAGGCTCTGCAAAAAATGCGGCAGGCATTCTGCGTACACTTGATGACGGAGTGCAAAAGGAATCATTGCGCGTAGCCTTGAAGGATAGCTTAAAGGAATTTTCAGATCTATCAGAGAAGGATCCGTCAACAGACAGGTGTACCATCTCGCAGGATACTGTCAGAGCTGCCCTTGGGGATGATTTGTATATGTCCTCAAGCTCCTTTGAAAAATACGCAAAATGTCCGTTTGATTATTTTTGCTCAAAGGTATTAGGACTTCGTGAATCGGTTGATTCCACCTTTAAGGCAAACAATATGGGCTCCTTTGTTCACTACATACTTGAGGTGCTCATAAAGGAAGCTATACCATCAGACCCATCAAAGCCTATACTCAGTGATGAAGAAATAATAGAGCGTTCTACACGCGCGGTAGAGGAATATTTAAATAAAATATGCCCTCCGTCCGTAATAAGATCCTCCAGACAGCAGCATCTTTATAAGCGTCTTACCGATCTTTCTGTCCTTCTTGTCAAAAATACTGTCAAGGAATTCAGTCAAAGTCAATTCCGTCCCGCCTTTTTTGAACTAAGAGCTGACGGAAGGGACGCCAATCCTTCATCACTGGTGTTTACGCTCGATGACGGATCAAGACTTTCATTTACAGGAATTATCGACCGTGTTGATCTTTACAAAAAGGATGATAAAGTATATATACGAATAGTAGATTATAAAACAGGCACGAAGGATTTCTCGCTTGAGGATATAGACCGCGGAATAAACCTGCAAATGCTTATTTATCTGTTTACGCTTTGCAGAAACCGCTCACCGCAATTCAGACGCGCCTTAGGTCTTACAAACGAAAAAGATGCCCTTCCCGCAGGTGTTATATATCTTTCAACAGCAATTCCTACAATAGAGGCTGACGATTATTCAAGCACCGATGAGGTTTTGCGCGCGGCGGAGGACAAGCTTTCACGCACGGGTATACTTCTTAATGATGAGGAAGTGCTAAGAGCTATGAACGAAAATCTTGACTCGAGATTTATAGCGGGGATCAAGATGAATAAAAGCAATTGCCTTGAGGGCAAGGCAATGACCGATAGCGATGGATTTGCGCAAATATTTGAGAAGCTTTCAGACACTGTCAAGAAAATCGCGGGAGAGCTAAGAGGCGGAAAAGCAGATGCTTCCCCTCTGAATTATAAAGCTCAAAGTCCCTGTGATTATTGCAAATCCAAGCCTATATGCAGAAAATCCAAAAGATAAGGAGGTATTAGTTATGGCACCTAATTGGACTGCTGCTCAACAGACAGCAATAGATATGCGGGAAAAAACCGTACTTGTAAGCGCGGCTGCGGGCTCCGGAAAAACCGCTACGCTCACAGAACGCATAATAAGGCGTATAACCGACACCTCCGACAATGCGGATATATCAAGAATGCTCATAGTAACCTTTACAAGAGCTGCCGCTGCCGAGCTGAGAAGCAGGATCTTCGCCTCGCTTAGCCATGCGCTTGCGGAAAATCCTTCAAGCAAGCACCTTGCATCTCAGATTATGAAGATAGGAAGCGCACATATAAGCACCATAGACTCCTTCTATTTTGATCTGATACAGTCTAATCTTTCCTCTCTGGGACTTTCCGGCTCATTGCGTATTGCCGATGATGCCGAATATGCCATCCTTTCGCACAGAGTTATGGAAAAGGTCATAGGTGACTTTTATGAAAAGGAGTCGAGCTTTCCTTCTTTTGTAGAATGCTTTGCAAGCACACGCCAATTAAATACGCTCTCTGATATTTTCTTAAATATCCACCAAAAGCTTTCTTCTATTCCAGAGGGCATAGATTTTCTTCGTGACTGCGCAGACCGCACTAAAGATGAAGCTGATTACGATTTTTTCTCCACGTCTTACGGAAAGGTGCTTGAACAAAGCACAAAGGAGCTTCTCGAGCACTATCTGCACCTATTAAGCACCGCTGTAGATTTTATTTCCCGCGATGAAAACGTCAACGCAAAATACGGAGATTCCTTCCGCTATGACCTCGAAACCTGTCAGGAGCTTTACGACGCGCTTCAGACTCCTGAATACGGATATGCGATGACAAAGGATATCCTTGACGGTTATGCGCCGATCGGCTTAAAAGCGCTTAACTCAAAATACTCAAGTGACGAGCTTTCACGCTTCAAGGAAAATCGCACGGAGTTCACAAAAAAGCTTAAATCCCTTTCAGAAAAGGCTTTTTCGAAAACTCCTCAAACTATACAGAGAGCTATGGAAGATACCGCAGAGCGAATCTACATGCTCTATAGACTTCTCTTTATGTTTGAAAAGGCTGTTGATGAAGAAAAGAAGCGTCTGGGAATACTCACTTTTACGGATATAAGACGTTATACCTTAAAGCTTCTCGTCAATCAAGACGGAACCCCAACCGATATTGCGCTTCAATACCGCGGGCAGTTTGACGAAATATACATAGACGAGTATCAGGACGTTGATATGGTGCAGGATCTTATATTCCGTTCTATAGCAAAGCCTAACAACCGCTTTATGGTAGGTGATATAAAGCAGAGCATTTATGAATTTCGCGGTGCCCAGCCAAAGCTTTTTGCCAAATATAAAACATCCTTCCCTCTGCACTCCTCGGCAGCGGCAAAAATTTCGGACAGTGTATCTATATTTATGTCGAACAACTTCCGTTGCGATAAAAACATAATAGAATTTACAAATCTTGTATGCTCACGTATATTCTATACCGTTGCCGACAGCATTGGATACTCACGTGAGGATGATCTGGAATTTTCCAAGGATAAGCCTATAGATGGGTACGTATCCCCTGTGGTAAATATCACTATCATTCAGTCTCCAAACAAGGCAAAAAAGGAAGCCGCAGAGGATGGTGAATATGATGAGTTGGCATCTAACAAGGAGATAGAGGCAGAATATATTGCCTCTGAAATTGAGCGACTGCTCAAAAGCAATACGAAAAAAGCAGACGGAAAGCCGCTGCGTCCCGGTGATATCGCGGTTTTGTTCCGTTCCAGCTCCATCTCTCCGTTTATTGCCGATGCGCTGAAAAAACGAGGAATTCTTTCAAATCAAGCGGATGCTAAAAAATATTTTGAAAATCCCGATGTTCTTATGATGCTTTGCATCCTTAATACAGTGGACAACCCCGAAAGAGATACCTATCTTACCGGCACGCTTCGCTCTCCCATATTCGATTTCAGTATGGAGGAGCTTATTACACTTCGTCTTGCATATTCAAGATCGCACTCACTTTACAGTGCGGTATGCAAATATGCCAAAGAGCATGACAACAGTCTTGCAATCAAATGTGCAGAGTTTGTTTCTGTTCTTGAAAAATGGCAATACGACGCCGCTTCTCTGCCGATTGACAGATTTATGCGCATGCTGTTTGACGACGAGAGATTTATCGCCTCAGGTATAGTTTCTCAAATAAATTCCTCGGGCGAGGGCGGAAATATTCTTCTGCTCTACGAATATGCCCGAAACTTTGAGAACGGAAGCTTCAAGGGACTTTATCAATTTCTTGAATACATCACTTCAATGATCGAAAAAGGAAAAACCTTCAGCATCGGTGACTCAGGCGCCACATCCGACCGTGTCGCTCTTATGACGATACATAAATCCAAGGGGCTGGAATTTCCCGTATGCTTCCTTTGCGATACCAATCATTCTATACGATCGAAGGATTCAAAGGAAAGCTTTGTGTCAGACCACCCATGCGGAGTTGCGCTAAAGCTCTCTGATCCAAGCGGTCTTGCAAGAATAAACACACCTATGCGTGAAGCTATAGTGTCAAGGATATCCAACCGACAGGCGCAAGAAGAAATGCGTATTTTGTACGTTGCTCTCACACGAGCACGCGAAAGGCTTTACATCACAGCGGCAACCTCTAAGGACACCGATAAGATGCTTAACTCAGCCCTGACTAAAAGCTCCTATTTCGACAGATATACAGCAATCTCCTCATGCTCATCATATCTCGATTGGATACTTGCCAGCTGCACCAAGCCAAACACATGCTTTACACTGAACGTTATCGGCTGTGATGAGATCACCGAGTTTGAAGCTGATACACCCGCAAATGCAAAGACTTATTTTGCACCCGACCCCGCACTTACGGAAAAATTAAAGCAAAAGCTAAGCTTTGAATATCCTTATGCCAAGCTTTCTCACGTGCCCTCAAAAATATCGGTATCTCGTCTTTATCCCGACGTGCTTGACGAAAATGACGACACACTTGAGCTTTTCGCTGAGATAAAAAAGGCAAAGGTTCCCGATTTCTTCTTGGGCAATACCGCAAGCGCGGCAAGTGCCGCGGAGCGCGGTACGGCTACACATCTGTTCTTACAATTCTGTGATTTTGAATATGCCGCAAAGCACGGAATTGACGAGGAGCTTGCAAGACTTGAGCATAAGAAATTCATTCCTACAAACACGGCCGCCCTCATCTACACAGATGAGTTAAAAAAGTTCCTTGAGAGTGAGCTTATAGAAAAGATCCTCAGTGCAAAGAAAATTATCCGTGAGCAAAGATTTAATATAGAGCTTTCTCCCGACAGCTTTACGTCTGATCCTGAGCTTATCCCCAAAATAAGAGATGAGCAGCTGGCGGTCCAAGGTGTCATAGACCTTATATTGATCGATCAAGATGGAAATATAGAGCTTTATGATTACAAAACTGACAGGCTTTCCCGTGAAGCTCTCTATTCCGACGCTGTCGCAACAGAAATAATGAGTGAAAGACACGGTCAACAGCTTTTCTACTATTCAAAGGCTATCGAATATCTTATGGGTAAAAAATGCAGCCGCACTGCAATCTATTCTACGCATTCATCAAAAATTTACGATATAGACGTATCAAGCTTTGATGATATCCCGATAAATATTATCTAAACCAAAAGCATCCAAAGAATTAATCTTTGGATGCTTTGCTTTTTATTCGGCTATTACTATACCGCAGACGGGTACTGCTACCTCAAAGAGCGCACTGTCAATGCTACCCGAGGAAATTTCTTCACCAAGGCAATTAACTACCCTGTAGTTCTTTCCCTTCGCATTCTTTAATATAAGGCTCTTATTGCGTGAAGCATTAATACAGGATAACTTCGCATATTTTGAGCAATCTATAACTGTATCGGTATAAGCAACAAAGACAGCCTCTCCGTTCTTCTCGGAGCAAACCAAGCTATACGCGCACTCGGGGTTAGCCGCAAGGAGCTTGCCTCCAATAAGCACTTCTCTGTTTTCTCTCCAGAAGGATAAATAGAATTTGAGCATCTTCTTGTGCTCCGCTGAAAGCCTTGCTATCTTCATAGATACCTGCGGCACCGAGAAAATAACGCTTACAAACTGCATAGCAGCGCTCTCAACGCTATCATCGTAATGCCACATGATCATATCGGAATGAACTGCCGTTTCTCCCGAGGTAAGTCTGAGGTTTACAACGTCCTGTCGATTGAGCATAGCATCACCTGGACAGTCACCGACACGCAGCATATTTCCGTATTTTCTTATAGCGGGACCAACGTAGGTCTGTCTGAACTCGATAAGCACTTCAGGATCTATTTTTGTGAGTGCGTTCTTGACATCGGTCATAAGAACGTCGATAGCGTCCTCGAGCGACTGGTAATCACGTCTTGCGTCATACTCAAGAGATTTGCCGTGAAGCTGGAACGAGTCTATAAAGTCGAGCTTGAGTCCGTCAAGCCCCCAATTTGTAATTGCTTCTACATATATAGAAATGAGGAACTCTCTTACCTCCTTATATCGGGGGTCCATAGACCAATAATCTCTCATGTTACCCGTATGGTCAAGAAGCATATCCTTGAAACGGTCATAATTCTTTGAGCGGAGTCCTACGAAAGGCACGGAATACCAAAGCATTACCTTCATACCTATTGCGTGTATTCTGTCCACAAATTCCTTCATATCGGGTATCTTAGATGTAGCCAGCTCCCAGTCACCGCAATATGCGTATCCACGGCTGTTATCGTCTGTCTGCCAGCCGTCGTCTATAATAACAGTGTCCATACCCAAAAGCTTGGAAAGCTCGCACTCCTTAATAATGTCCTCTACGTCAAGTGCCTGATGGTAGCTGTACCACAAGGAATTCATAGGAAGCTTTGCGTGCTCGGGCACGTATGCGGGCTTATATCCGCACTCATTTTCCCACCATGAAACAACGTCGTAAACACTATCGTAATACGGAATATCACGCATATCAAGACGCAATACCGCGTTGTACTCCTTAATAGGAGCAATCTTAAAGGTAAAAAATGTTATATCACATTCAACGCAAGCATTTTCCTCGCTTATACCTGTAGCCAATGTCATAGGAGTCTTTGCATCGGAGAGGGCTATATTAAGTCTGTTTCTGCCGTTTGAGGAAACAAGAGCATGAAGCGGCATCCATGACGCAAGTCTGGAAACGCTTTTATTCTTTAACCAATTTGGCTTGAGCGAGCGGTCATATCTTACGTTAGGGCTCCAAACCGAATAGCACTCAACAGAGGGAAAATAAAATCTAAGCTTCACCTCTGACGGTATAACAGGCTCATCAAAGGACATCTTTATATCTGCATAAAATATTCCGTTGATCTCTCTTTGGTTTTCAACCGTCATCTTTGCGTTATCATTTCCGCCAATAAAAGTAAAATTCATTTTTACCTCCATTTTTACACTAAATTTTATATAATAATTATAACTAAATAATATTAAAATGTCAATCTTTATAAAGTAAATTATTGAAAAAGGACACAGTTTATGATATAATTAGCATGTTATAAAAAATAAGGAGAAAAATGACATGCCATTTGATGTAAATCATCCGATACTGTTTATTATAGTTGGCGCTATTATAGCAGTAGTATTAGCACAGTCCTTTTACTTTCTTTTCAAGGCATTGCGTAGAGCAAAGCAGATCGGAATCGCAAAGGACGTTATCAAAAAAACCATAACCTCGTCAGCAATATTCACTATCGCTCCCGCGGTAGCCGTGCTGGTTGGAATCATTGCTCTTTCAAAGAGCCTTGGTCTTGCGCTCCCATGGCTTCGTCTGTCTGTCATAGGTTCGCTTTCCTATGAAACTGTTGCAGCAAAGAACACACTTGGAGCAGAGCTTGGAAGCACGGTTTCCGATCCCTCTATCTTTATTTCGATTGCGTGGGTAATGACTATAAGCATTGCGGCAGGACTTATCATTGTACCATTCCTGACTAAAAAAATACATAAGGGTGTCACCAACATAGGTATGAAGGACAAAAAATGGGGTGAGATCCTTAACAATGCTATGTTTCTCGGTATGATATCCGCATTTCTCGGATACGTATTCTGTGACGTTGGCGGTGTGATCAGCGGAAACCTTACGGGTTTAATTCCCGTATGCGTAATGCTTGTGTCCGCTGTTGTAATGATAGCTTGCGGTCTGCTTTCTTCAAAGCTTAAGGCAAGATGGTTGACCGATTACGCGCTTCCGTTAAGCCTTGTTGCAGGCATGGCATCCGCAATTCCCTTTACTATGCTGCTTGGAGGTAACTGATTATGAAAAATAAAAATATTTCTTATATAGATTCCGTTCACCGCGATGGCCGTATCTGGGGAATAGTCGTTGGAGCAATTCTTATAAGCTTTCCTTTAGTGCTCTCATTTATATTCAACGCAATTCCTAATTTTTCTTTTTTGGCGCAGGGTCTTCTTGCTACCGCTCCTATGTATTGGGCGGTAGGTATTATAGAGATATTCACATATGTTCCTATGCTTGGCGCGGGTGGCACCTATCTTTCCTTTATTACGGGAAATATATCCAATCTAAAGCTTCCCTGTGCTGTTGACGCAATGGAGAGGGCAAACGTTAAGGCAAGCAGCGAGGAGGGTGAGGTTATATCGACTATATCCATCGCTATATCCAGCATAGTTACTACCGTCATTATCATAATCGGTATAATATGCATAGCTCCCCTTTCACCGATTCTTGATTCTCCCGTTCTGAAGCCTGCGTTTGACATGATACTCCCCGCACTTTTCGGCGGTCTTGGCGTAGTATTCGTTTCAAAAAACATCAAGCTCGCAATAGCTCCCATCGTGCTTATGCTCTTACTCTTTATATTTATTCCTGCGCTCAACACCTCTACTGTTGGAATAATGGTTCCCGTAGGTGTGGTATTCACCATAGTAGTTGCAAGAATTCTTTACAAGAAAGGTATAATTTAATATGTGGTGGCTTCTTCTTTTAATCCCAGCTGCTATACTCATATTCCTGGCAATTATCATTATCCGCGCGCTTAACTTCAAGCCTAAGACAGCGGTAAAGATATTTGAAAATGATGAAAGCTTTGACAAGGATAAAGCAGTTGAAAATCTTCGCTCCCTTGTAAGGTGTAAGACGGTATCCTACAGCGATGCCTCGCTCGAGGACGATACGGAATTTGAAAAGCTCATATCAATGTTGCCCGAGCTTTATCCAAACGTCCACAGAGTCTGTGAGTTTACCCGTCTTCCCGACAGAGCTCTTCTCTTTCACTGGAAGGGCAAAAACAACGGTGCCCCCACCGTACTGATGGCACACTATGACGTAGTTCCCGTAAACGAGGATATGTGGGATGTTCCGGCATTTGACGCAATAATCAAGGACGGACGCATCTGGGGACGCGGAACTCTTGACACAAAGGTTACGGTAAACGGTGTTCTCTTTTCAGCAGACCATCTGATATCGCAGGGCTTTGTACCCGAAAACGATATTTATTTTGCCTTCTCAGGTGGCGAAGAAATAAACGGAAAGGGCGCTGAAAATATAGTTGACTACTTTGAAAAAATGGGTATAGATCCATCTATGGTAGTTGATGAGGGTGGCGCCGTAGTAGAAAACGTATTTCCTGGCGTAAGTGCCCCTTGCGGACTTATAGGCATTGCCGAAAAGGGTCTTATGAACGTTCAGTACAGAGTAAAATCTGCCGGTGGCCACGCATCTGCGCCTAAGCCCAAAACTCCCGTTGATACACTATCAAAGGCATGTGTAAAAATGGTAGCAAATCCATTCAAGGCACACCTTACGGCACCCGCCGCAAAGATGTTTGACACACTTGGCAGACATTCAAGCTTTGTTTTTAAGGTCATATTTGCCAATATCCGTATTTTCCTTCCCGTGCTTGACATGATATGCAAAAAGAGCGGCGGAGAGCTTAACGCTCTTATGCGCACTACGGTTGCATTTACGCAAATGAGCGGATCTTCAGCCCCTAACGTAATTCCGCCCGAGGCTACTATGGTATCAAATATCCGTCTTAATCCCGCTGACAGCATAGACGGTGCTATTGATTATATCAAAAAGACGGTAAACGATGATGCGGTCGAGGTTTCTCTTATAAACGGAATGGAGCCCAGCCGAATTTCAAGGACCGACTGTGAAGCATGGGATAAGGTATCAAGTGCCGTTGCCTCGACATGGAAGGGTTGTCTTGTTTCCCCGTATCTCATGGTGCAGTGCTCGGACAGCCGCCATTACGGACGCATATCCGATAAGGTATACCGCTTCTCCGCTATGGATCTATCGGCTGAGGAACGCGCGACCATTCACGGAAATAACGAAAGCATTCGAATTGAAACGCTTTGCAAGGCAGTTGAATTCTATATTCGACTTATTAAGCAATGCTAAAAAAAAGTTAGCCACTAAGTGGCTAACTTTTTTGTTTGAATTTTGGGGGCTGATCACACAGTGTCTAAAGATGTCTGAGCATTCTTATGAAAATTCGCTCATATCCTCTTTAAGAAGCTGAGTTCTCAAAATGCTGTAATACTCCTCGGTAGGGTCACCCGAAAGTATTCCTGCATGCTCCTTCAATCCCGTTATAAGCATCTCGGGGTTTAAATATTCGTTCGTCGCAGCGCTCACAGTCGCCTCGATGTCAATGCTTCCGCTTTCCTCATTAAATACAGTGCTTATGGAATTTATAAGCGGAATTATATCGATCTCCTTTTCTCCCGCCTTTGTCTTCTTTGTAAGCATAAGCGGTGAGGTGGTAAGAGTTGACTGTATCTTATCTGACAATTCGTTTGACGCTCCATCGGTTTTTATGCTCATCTTATAGGTCGCCCATTTGATCTCGGAAAAATCACAGCTCGGCTCGTATGCTTCAAGGATATGAAATTCGTCTGTCATCTCTGCGTTAAGCCTTTTTACTATATCCTCGCATGACATCTCACGGTCAATTCTTATATCGAGATATTCGCAAATACTCTGACTTCCAACACTGAGCGGTGTGGAAAATACCATTTTTATGTGTGGATTAAAGCCCTGCGTATACCACACGGGCAAGCATGCTCGGTTGATTATGCGGTTAAAGGTACGCTGAAGATCAAGGTGAGAAATATACTGAAGCGTCCCCACCTTTATAAATTTGAGCCTTACGGTTTTGGGCGGTGTCAACTCGGGTAGCGCGAGAACTCGCTTCTTTTCACTCAGCTTTCCTTCTTTGCTTTGGGACAGCACGTTCTTTCACCTCCAAGTCTGTTTGCTCCGCAGCCGCTACAATGCTCACGGCAATGGGGCGTCGTGTTTTCTTCGTATGCCTTATCTCTTTCTCGACGCAAAAATTCCTTAGTAACTCCGCAATCAATTATATCCCACGGCAATATCTCATCAAGTCCAAAGGCTCTGTTGGCGTAAAACGCAGGGTCTGCGCCCGTTCTTTCAAGAACAGATATCCATCTGTTATAATCAAAGCATTCGTCCCATGCATCGAATTTGAAGCCCTCTCGGCACGCAAGCTCAAGAGCATCGGACAGACGTCTGTCACCTCTTGCCAGAACAGCCTCAATTCGGCTTACCTTTGCATCATGGTGAGTATATCTTATCTTTCTATCCGTTATCTTAGATCCAAGATACTCTTGCTTCTTAGCAAGCTCCTCAAGTGTGTCCTGCGCTTCCCATTGGAATGGAGTAAAGGGCTTAGGAATAAAGCAGGAAACACTGATGGTTACCTGCGGCTTCTTTGCCTTATTACGGTTAGGACACTTATAATAAGCATCAATAACATGCTGTGCGAGAGTCGCAATTCCCTCAAGATCCTCGTATCTTTCCGTAGGCAAGCCCTGCATAAAATAAAGCTTTACGGTATTTTTCCCCGCCTCAAAGGCTACGTTTACTGCCTTGAGAAGATCCTCCTCACGAACGTTCTTATTTATTACGTCGCGCAGACGTTGAGTACTCGCCTCAGGCGCAAACGTAAGCGACGAGGAGCGGACAGTAGCTATCTTATCCATAAGCTCCTTTGTAAAGCTATCCACGCGCAAGGACGGCAGCGACAGGCTTACCATATTCTCGTCTGTCCATTCAAGTAGCTGCGTAGTAAGCTCCTCAAGCTGAGTATAGTCACTTATAGAGAGCGAGGTAAGCGATATTTCATCGTATCCCGTAGCTTCAAAAAGGCACTTTGCCTGATCGTTAAGCACCTCAGGGGACTTCTCTCTTACAGGTCGATAAATAATACCCGCCTGACAGAAGCGACAGCCTCTGATACATCCTCTGAACACCTCAAGCATAACTCTGTCGTGCACTGTTTCGATATAAGGCATTACCACCTTGTCGGGAAAATATGCCTTATCCATATCACTTATTATTCTCTTTTTGATCTTTAAGGGGATATCATCATATTTAGGCGTATATGCCCTTACAGTACCATCGGCATTGTACGTAACCTCATACAAGGAAGGAACGTATATTCCTTCTATGCTTCTTGCCGCCTCGTGCAGATATGCTTCCTTTGTGTATCTGCCCTCGTCCTTCATCTTTATGTAAAGACGTGTCAGCTCAACGAGCATTTCCTCGCCCTCACCGATGGAGAAGCAGTCAAAAAAGTCTGCCACAGGCTCGGCATTATATGCGCAAGGGAAG
>JAZSJE010000230.1:0-2790 GCA_045534135.1 Eubacteriales bacterium | reverse complement strand
TCTTTACCCCAGGCATTTCGCTTGCGCTTCCCATTATTACACCGCCCCTTTTCATACCTATTTCTCCTTTTTGCGTGTTTATTATCCTCTGTTTTCTGCAAATTGTAATGACTTTACGGCGCGTCAACCTGGATTTCGGGATTTTCTCCACCGTATCTCAAATAAAAAAGAGCGCACTTCTCCCTTAAAAGTAAGTGCGCCCAGACGGTCGGCAATATAAATTTCTGTTCCCCTGTGGGTATATCCACTTGCTCCGTCAGTCGCAGAAATTCTCTCAAAACCTATCCAAAAATCTGATTAAAGCTCCATCTATAATTAACAATATAATAATAACATATTTTATGTAAAAAGTCAAGTAATTTGAGCAAAAAATACACAATCGGAAAAGGCGACAAAAAACTCCCGTTCTGCCGCCTTTATTATTGTTGTTTTTCGCACAGTGAGCACTTTCAGAATACAGTTACTGCGTCATTTAAAAGCTCGGAGGATAATGACATCATTTTCTCCAACGGCTGCTCACCCAATTTTGAAACAATCAAATCAACTGCTCTATCCATATCAGGAGGACGATCCGCCATATTGTGACAATCTGAACCGATTAATTGTATGCGATCGGTAGCTATCATATTGATTAGCCTTCTCCGACGTAATAAATTGCCAATACCCTCAGAATTAACCTGCACCAATATGCCTGCTGCTATCATATGATCAAGCTCGGCACGAGAACAGTATTGAAAGTATCTGTCAATATGTGCAATCACCACTTTGATTCCACGCTCCGACAAAGCACACACCTCGTCTATAACGGCACGCGACCATCGGTAAAACGGCATTTCAAGCAACAAAATCTTGGTTCCTGTTATACACAGAGCTTCTATGTCTCGGCTTATAGATATACCGCTGAAATATGCAACCTCTGCACCAACGTAAAGATGCGGCAAACTGTTTTCTTCAATATTTTGCTCCTTGATAACAGATCGCAACTTCCCCACGGATTTTTCCCTGTTTGAAATGAAGCTTAAGGGATCGGTGCGGCCAGGATAGAAATGCGGTGTAAGTACCACTCGGCGAACCTCTTGTGAATAAAGAGCTTGGAGCATTTGCAGAGATTCCGCCGGGCTTTTACTCCCATCGTCTACATTAGGTAGAATATGGGTGTGAAAATCCGCTATGGATATCCTTTTTCTTTCATTGATCATCTATCTCACTCCATTTTAATCTTTTTAGTGCAAATAAAAAATTCTGTTTTTAATATCTTTAAAGAAACATTTTCAAAAGACCGAGTAAACTTACTCGGTCTTTGAATCATAGCCATATTTTTTCATATTTGAGTAGTGCCTTGTTTTTCTGTAACCAACCTTATTATAGACAAATCCGAGTATCTTAGCCTCTGCATAATCAAGCTGGCGCACAACCTCCACAACATCTCTGCGTCGTGTCGATCCGTTTCTGACAACCACAACCATTCCGTCTACGTACTTTGATATTGCTACTGCATCGGAAACGGAGAGGACGGGCGGAAGGTCGATAACAACGTAATCGTATTCCTTACGGTATTGCTCGAGAATATCCTTCATTTTGTTTGATCCTATAAGCTCCGACGGATTAGGGGGAATATCTCCTGACGTAAGCACCGTTATATTCGAATGCATCGTTCCCTTGTGGAGCGTCACGTTTTCTCCACCTGACAAGAGGTTAGATAACCCATTTGACATCGGCAACGACAACGTACCGCAGATGGAGGGGCGACGCATATCCGCATCCATAAGAAAAACCTTATTTCCTGCCTCAGCAAGTGAATATGAAAGGTTCATAGATGCCGTACTTTTACCTTCTTGCGGGCATGCACTGGTAACACCGATTACTCTCCCGCCCACCTTGTCAGGAAAAGCAAAGGATATGTTAGTTCTTAAAAGATTGTATGCTTCCTTAGATGCAAAGTCAAGCTCACTGCCGATCTTGACCGTCTTTGTATCAGAGGCGGTCTTCTTTTTTAAAGCCATTTTTCGTCTCCTTGAAATAATCGTCATTTTGTTATCTGATTATTGCTGTTTCTTTTGTTCATACCCGTACTTGCTTGCGTATTTTGAGTAACCATATCCCCTAGAGCTTGTATCGGGAATTACCGCAAGCACAGGAATTCGTTCCCCATATGCCTTTATCAGCCATTCCTCAGAATTAAGCACATCACGCAAAAGTCCGAACAGTATTACAACGACAAGCGTCACAACCAGTCCGACAGCTCCACCGATAATGGCATTTTTTATCTTATTCGGGCCTGACGGAGCCGTTGGAGCTTCAGGCTCGTGATTAACTATACACTCCGCAGCAACCTCTGCCGTTCCGTCGTCATTATATATCTTGTACGTATCTACCAATCTCTTTGAAAATGCCTTTATCACGGCATCCGCCACGATCTTGGCTTCCTTTGGATTGGTACTTGTGACCGTCACCGTAAAATATCGGGATCCCTCGTCAGCTGAAGTTCCAACCATACCCATCAGGACGTCTGATGTGTAAACTCTGTAAGGCTGTCCGCCGTTTTCGGCATAGTCAAGCGAATTCAACTCCTCTGCCGCAATTTTCATCGTTTTATTTGATCTGAGAAATGCCGCGTCATCCTTTGCCATCTGCTGACCCGCAATGGCATCCTGATAGGTAGTCATATCGTATCGCTTAACTTCCAGACGACCATAAGTCGTATATGTGGGAGTTACAAACAAATGAGTATATCCAAACGCTATAATAGCACAGATTATAGCAGTAAGGACAATGATCCACCAACGCTTT
>JAZSJE010000208.1:0-7345 GCA_045534135.1 Eubacteriales bacterium | reverse complement strand
CATGCTTACTCCGTCTACCCAAACGTCCGCGAGTATTGCTCCCGCAGCCGCAAGAGAGTCTATATGCTCGAAAAAGAGCATGCACGCAGGCTGGCGCTTCATAGCGCAAGCACAATAAAGCACAAGGCCTCCCGTGGTAGAACCTATAGTCATAGGCAAACAAAGTGCCTTCCCAAGCATTTCCTTGCCATAAAGATCGGAGTTGTTCTGGTCACCGCAGGTCGCCTTTTTATCTCCAAACTGAAGCGCCTTCTGAAATGATGCCAGGGTATTCAGCCCTCCGTGAGAAACCAGTGCGGGAGCACTTGCCGTGCCCGGAGTAACTACTCGTCCTTGAAACTGTTTCATTAGTTTGCGCCTCCTTTCGTGATCTGCATCAATATTTCATCGTCTGTATAGTATCTCGCCGTTGTATAGGTGCGAAGCTTATTCGATGATGTAATAACCGGCATCTTTGCGCACAAAGGATTATTCATATACATAAGCGGACAAATATACGAGGTTATAACGCCTGTAGCCTTAAGTCTTGCCGCATACGGTGTCTTTTCAAACTCTCGCAATACAGCGGGAGATGCGGTAAATACGGTAGGAATAACTACCTTCTTATTTTCTGCCTCGGCAAGAGCGGACTCTACCTTATCAGTCCAGGATTTAAGCTGCTCAAGGCTCATATGAGGACATCCCATAAAGCAGAGCTTAGGCTTTGCATCGGACTTTTTCCAGATAACGGGATATTCCCTATAAACTCTTTCTAACTCTGCATCATCAATAAGGTATCACGCAAGGGTGCTATTCCTGGGATAATAAGTCCAACGTTGTTATTTGCTCTTTCAATGAAAAGCTTTGCCGCCTCTTTATCAAAGTGGCAACCACCAAGCTCGAACCAGCCAAAGAGCGATGTTCCGCCCATTGGACACATTACTATTCTGTTTTTTATCTCGACGTCACGTATCTTCCAAGGTGTAAACAGAGCCTCATATTTAGGATCCGTATTTTTCATTTTAAAACTCCTTTCGGTTTAAAATATCGTCGTCTTTAATTATATCACAATTTTGTTGACCGGTCAACCTTTTTTAACGCTTTTTAATATAAAAAAAGTTTGCCATAGCCTATTAGACTATGGCAAACTCTTTGATTTAAACCTCTGCCTCTTTCATTTCCTCGGATTTTTCGGCATTCTGGTTTACTACTTCGGGATCATGGTAAGTGGGAACGACCTTTTTCATCGCTGCTACCACAAGGGTCTGATCAAGCCAATTCTTAGAAGCCTCAACCGCCTCGAGCAAGGTAGCTATCTTTTCATCTACCTCTTGCCTTGTATACGGTGTATCGGTTTCTATAAATATCATATCATTATCTGTTTTTTCAAGCGTTTCGGTCTTTATCAAAAGCTCCTCAAAAAGCTTTTCACCGGGACGAAGCCCTATTTCCTCTATCTTAATATCCTGCTCCGGCACAAGACCGCTGAGCTTTATCATGTTGATCGCAAGATCGTAAATCTTTACGGGCTTGCCCATATCAAGAACAAACAGCTCACCCTTTTGCGCCATAGCACCTGCCTGAATAACAAGCTGTGCTGCCTCAGGAATAGTCATAAAGTAACGGATTATACGCTTGTCGGTAAGAGTTATAGGACCGCCTCTTGCTATCTGGCGTCTGAAAAGAGGAATTACAGAGCCGTTAGAGCCAAGAACATTACCGAATCGTACCGCCGCAAAGCATGTATTACTGTCAGTACGGCTCTGTACGATCATCTCGCACATACGCTTGGAGGCTCCCATAATATTTGTGGGATTTACTGCCTTATCGGTAGAAATCATTATAAATTTCTCAACACCATGCTTTTCAGCAACGTTTGCGGTATTATACGTACCCATAACGTTATTTTTTACAGTTTCGCAAGGATCGTGCTCCATCAGCGGCACGTGCTTATGTGCAGCCGCATGGAAAACCACGTTAGGCTTGCATTGAGCGAATATAGCATTAAGACGGTTGTAATCTCTGACTGACGCTATGAAGACCTCCAGATTAAGCTTTGAGCCGTATTCGAGCTTCAGCTCCTGCTGGATATCATATGCGTTATTTTCGTAAATATCAACTATGATAAGCTTTTTAGGTCTGCACCTTGCTATCTGGCGACAAAGCTCACTTCCGATAGAACCGCCTCCGCCCGTTACCAATACCACCTTATCCCTATAATACTGCAGAGAGCGTCGGTTATTGATAGTAATAGGCTTGCGGAAAAGAAGGTCCTCGATTCGCACCTCGCGGAGCATTCTTCTTCCCTTACCCTCATCCTCATCGACCTCGCGGACGGGAGAATCGTAAAGCTTTATCTTACAGCCGGTTTCACCGTAAAGCTGATGAATATGTCTTATAGCCTCACTGTCAAGACCAGGCATCGCCACGAATATCTCCTGAATGGGCAAAGACATTATAGTTTTAACTATATTTTCATCCTCGTGATAAATTCTGATACCGCTTATATAGCTTCCCTTTTTGGAGATATCTTTATCAATAAACGCTATCGGATTATAGCTGGAGGTTTTACTTGCGATCAATTCATCCGCAAGAAGCGCTCCTATCTGTCCCGCGCCAACGATAGCAACGTTTATCTTATGCACCTTGGTTTCATCTGTGATCTTGTTCATGTACTTATACAGCACACGGTAAATATATCTTGATGAAATGGTGATCAAAGAAAAGAGTGCGGAAACGATAACGAAATACCACAGCCTTATTTCCCATCTGACTATTGCAAAAACAACTATAGACAGAACGGCAGCCAAGGAGTCCGAAATTATTACCATCAGGTATGCCTTGGTATAAGTGTATCTCCAAACGTTTTTATAAAATTTAAAGACCGCTCTGATAGAGAATATCAAAATAAAGAGAATTAAGAAGTTTGTCGCAAAGCGAACAGGATCTCTTAACTCCAAAGAGCCGTCGACATAAACTCCTAACACATAGATAGAGTTAACGAAAACGAAGCAAAATATATCAAACAAAAACAAGAGTAGCTTTCTTGATTTCAGAAACGACAATTTCATATCTTCTCCTTTGGGTGTTATTGACAAAACACTTTTGGACGATTTTTATATAGTAAATTCGACAGTTAACCTTATATTTAGACCATTATACCACTTTTTTGTCTGAATGTCAACCTTTTTTGCAGTAACTCATCTTTTAATAGCATTTGGCTATATCTGAACCTCGACTCCGTTGACCTCCACACCGCTGCCTGCCCTTATAAGTATGTATTTTGTTCCATCTATTATTCTCGTTTCTATCATATCTGCGCTATCCGCCACAACTCTTACCGTAACCTCTAAAGTTGTCAGCGTTATCTTTCTTTGCGTGCTTATATTTGATGGTGGGATAGCAGCATCCTCTCCAAATCGCTCGTCAAATTTTTCCTCGAAAGCTTCAATTTTATCCTCACTGACTCCGCAATATCTAAGCATATCTGAGGCATCGTTTTTGTCTATAAGTAGCATCTCCTCATTCTTTTCGTTCTTATGCTCACTTATCTTATGATTTAACTGACTGTTGATCGAACGCACTACACGCAGACTGCACTCATCCGCTATGGTTTCCTCAAGTATTTCCGCGAAGGTATCCCTCTGCTCCTTTGCCGACATGGGAATCTCATTTTCAAACAAAGCATCAACTAATTCCGCGTGACTGTCCTCAAGACTCCTTGTGTAATACAGTGCCTTATAAATATTAGCCTTGCGTTCGTCAAATCCCGGGAACATAAATCCAAGCTCAGCTCTACCTAACAGGGTATCTGAGCTGACACCTCTGAAGCATTTACCCGGCATGTAATAGCTCATAAGCACCTTTCCCTCTTTTATGGGGCATACCGCGCAAATTATATAAGAAAATACCGACGTGGAATCAAAATTCTTTTCTCCGTCAGCCGCCACATCAAACACATCGTATTTATCGTGTGCCAGAAGTATAAGGTAATTGCCCTCGATCTCAAGATTATCTATGACCTTTTTGTAGAATTCCGATCTAACTGAAGCATCCTTAAGCTCTGTCGAGCGAAGTGATGATATCAATTTATAATTCTCGCTCTCGCTCACTTGAGCTGTTGAAAATTCTATGTCTATAAGATTTCTTCCAAGAGATCCCGAAAGCACCTTTTTAAGAATACCAAGCATTCCGTCCGCATCGTCCTGAGTCATAGTTCCCACGCTCTGATCGAATTCGGATATTATCTCCTTTTGGCCGTTGACAAAGCACCCGCAAATACGGCTTATGTTGCTTCTATCACTCCTGTATCTCCGACGAATTTCAGCTATTTCATTCTGTGTCATTTTACATTTCTCCTCTCGCGATCAAAGTATTTCCATTTCCTCTATCATGTCCCCGAGAACATGTGCCATGGAAGCAAAACCGAGATCGTTAGGATGACAGTTATCTACGCTTCCGTCGTTACCCGTATATTGCATGAGATCCTTTCCTATGATGCAATAAACGTTTTTATCTCCCGCAAGCATAGCATTACGATAGGTTTGCTGAACTACCGCCTTTCGCTGTTCTTCCTCGGCAGTAAGATATATTCTGGGTCTTGTAAGCATTATTATCGGCAGATCGGGATGTGCATCTCTGATAATTTTGAACATTTTTTCATGAGTATTCGCAAGATGCGTAGGATTGGGTGCGTTGTGGTCATAATCATAAACGAATAAGGACATATCAAGCCCCTTTATATAGTTTGCAATAGCCTCCTCGCCTTTAGCATTCCCCGAAAATCCAAGATTAAGAAAGTTGGCATCAAATCTTCTTGAGATAAATCCCTGATATGCGTTGCCAGGTCTTGATGCGCATCCACCTTGGGTTATAGATGAGCCGTAATATACAATGGGAGTTTCGATGGAATAATCCTCCGCTCTCTCGATCATTGCTTTATCGGACAAGCCTATATACAAGCGCGATACTCCGCTATATAAGGGGAAATTTATGGTTATTTCGCGCATTTCCATCTCTCCAATATCCATGACGCTCTTATATCCCTCGGTAATATTAAAAGGTGGCATAAACGTATTTCTGTAAACCTCACGCCCGTCCCTTTTGAAATAAAGATCAAAACCTGCTGAGCCCGTCATTGCAAAGTGAGGCATCTTACCTATACTGTGCATCTCGGCCGCTATCGCAACATAAGGGCTGTCGGTCTTAAATCTCACCCTGCCCCCTGCTGTATTCGTATTAAGTGTGCCCACGGGCTGACTTACACTGTCTGCCACCTTTTGGGGCATTCTGCGAAAGATACCATCCTCGTATGTCACACCGTATATTCTGAAAGGATCACTCATTATATCGTAAAATACAACGTCATCCTTGCCTATTTCAAGATTGATTTTGAAATTCTTATCTATTTCCGCTATGTTACTCATACACCCTCCTCAAAAGATAACTTTACTATAGAATTATATCACAAAAGCAAGGCTTTTTCAACCATTTTTAAAAAATGAGCATAAAAGCAAAAATACGTGAAATGATATAAAAAACAACTTATTAAGGAGAAGTTATGTCCGAACAAAACACAAAGGAATTTCTTGATCTGCTTTACAAAAACGTAAAAATGGGTGCTGATTCAATAATTGATCTTATGCCTAAGGTCAAGGATCAGGAGCTACGTCGCGAGATGACCTCAGAGCTTGAACGATACGAAAAATTCGCAAAAGCCATACGAACTATTCTTTTCAAAGTGGGCGATGAGCCTAAGGAAGAAAGCTTCATGGCTAAGGCTATGACAAAGATGAGTGTGGAAATGAACACACTGATGGACTCCACCACCAGTCATATCGCCGAAATGATGATAAAAGGCGCAACGATGGGTGTGACCGACACAACAAAGCTTATCCGCCAATATGAAAATACCAGCTGCTCCGAGGAAGCACTTTCGCTGGCTCGCGAGAGTGTAAGATATGAAGAAGAAAGCATAGAAAGATTGAAAAAATTTCTGTAAACAAAAAAATGCTGTTGCACACTGCAACAGCATTTTTATTTTATTTTCCTACGCAAAACCTTGAAAATATCTGGGAAACTATTTCTTCTCCTATTTCACGTCCGTCAATCTCGCCAATAGCTGACATCGCGCACTCCACACCAACACAGCATGCATCTAGCGAAACACCGTTCTTCATGTCGCACAGTGTCTTATCTAAAAGCTCTGTTGCCGAGATCAAGGCAGCATACTGCCTTGCCCCCGTTACTACCGCATCGTTTGCGATATCTATATTTCCGTCCAAAAACATCTGCTCTATTTTTGTTGTAAGTGCCTCAAAGCCTTCTCCCGTCAAAGCGGAAACACATACCGAATTTTCAAGCTCGGCATAAAGCTTATGCGTATTCTCTGCAGAATCCAATTTGTTTATAAGCGCTATGTAGGGCGTAGTCTGCGACTTTAGCCTTTCGATAATAGCACAGTCCTCATCAGACGGCTCCCTTGACCCGTCAAAAACCGCAAGAATAAGCTCTGAATCGTTCATCTGCTGAATCGAGCGTTCAATGCCTATACTTTCGACCTTATCATCGGTCTGGCGCAAACCAGCAGTATCGCAAAGTAAAAGCGTGATCTTTCCGATAACGGCAGTTTCCTTCAAAACATCTCTCGTAGTTCCCTCTATGTCGGTAACTATCGCGGCATCGTAACCAAGCAATCTGTTATATACAGAGCTTTTTCCCGCATTGGTCCTTCCGCATATAACGGTGGGAATCCCCTCGCTAACAGCTCTGCCCGTTCCGTATGTAGAGGCAAGCTTCCGCACTCCGTCAGCTACACCCTCTATTTGTACGATCATTTCTTCCCTGCTCATATCGGATAGGTCCTCGTCGGGAAAATCTATTACCGCATATATACCGCTGAGTACACGAAGAAGCGAATCGTAAAGCTCTCCCATTTTAGAAGAAAGTCTGCCCTTCATACCGCCTCTTGCCAAAGCTATCTGACTTTCACTTTTTGCCTCAAGAAGATTACCCAAAGCCTCTGCTTCACTAAGCTTCATCTTTCCGTTAATAAAAGCTCTGCGTGTAAATTCTCCTGCCTCTGCAGAACGCGCTCCCGCGCACAAAACAGCCGAAAGAACCTTCTGGGTAACGAGAATTCCACCGTGACAGGTTATCTCTACAACATTTTCACCCGTAAAGGAGCGAGGAGCGAAAAATACGGCTGCCATAACGTCATCAATGCTGTTTTCAAAATTATCCGGCATAAATATTTCACCGTAAAGCATATTTGCATGGCTGCTCTGCGACAACGGTTTTCCCGATACAGATCTGAATACTTTATCAGCGATCTCTATAGCTTCCGTACCCGATATACGTATCATTG
>JAZSJE010000225.1:0-4756 GCA_045534135.1 Eubacteriales bacterium | reverse complement strand
GTATTAGGGCTATGCCCGAAACTGAAATACCCCCCGTTTCACGGGGGGATATTTATTCTTATTTACAGCGCAACAGAAATAAATATTTTTTCGTCTTTGCTTTCGATACAGAACTGTCCGCCAAGGTCCTGCGCCAAGGTCATACAGCTGAATATGTGGCGGTTGATCTGCACTATCTCCTCTTTTGTTCTGCCCTTGTGATCAAGCTTTTTTAAAAGCTCGGGAAGGTCTGTTACGTCTTGCGCTTTGATGAGGGCGGTTGAATTTTCAAAATAGTCTTTTTTTAAAAGTATCTGTGCCATAATTCCTCTCCTGTAAAAATAAAAAGTGCGCCGACCGAAGCCGACGCACAAAAACGCAAATTCCGGTCGTCGCCAAACAAACCGTATACGATCAGGTATTTTGCAATACTTACATCATAAGGAATTTGCATTTTGTCAAATTCTTTGATATAAGTATTCGAAAAAAAGGTACAGTTATCCCTTGAAAATAAAATACCCGAAAATTTTGATCGTATTAAGTTTGTTTGGCATATTTATTTTAGCATAAAAAGAAACAAAAAGCAACAGTTTTTTTCTTTATTTGCAAATAAATATGAGCAGAGTGAAACCGAGTAAATATTGACAATGCGGCGCTTCCGTGGTATAATTTTCTTGAAAATAATGATTTTTGGGGTAAAAGATGTTTAAAAGTCTTTTTTCAAAATACGTTTCCGCGTTTATGCTTATAATAGTATTGAGCTTTGTGGTCATTATAACAATAACCTCGTCTGTTATAGGCAGACATTCCGAGCGAACAAAGCGCGAGCTCATGCAAAATTCCGCGGAAACTGTTGAGCTGTATCTTGAGGATATGCTTGAAACAGGAGGAGATTCCTTGTCAACTCTTGTAAATAATGATAAGGGTGTTATGAAAAAAACTCTTGATCTACTTGTTTCCTCGGCCGGCGACGCAAGCGTGCTTCTTACCGATATTAACGGGAAAACGCTGCTTCTGTCGGGATATGAGGATAACAGACTTGCCAATTCAGAGCCTATCCCGCCTGAAATCTTCTCCTCGCTCGGTGGAGATGGGATATATACGGATTTCACCGGCTCCGAGGGAAGATTTGAATATGCAAACATGCTGTGCGCAGGTGCTATTGAGGACAGCGACGGAAAGATCTGCGGCTACGTGTTCGTCTTTTCTGAATCAATAATGATGGAGGAGATCGTCGAGATCGTCGGAAAGATAGTTATAAGCTCGATAGTTTGGGTGCTTGTCGCGGCTCTCATAGCCGTATATTTCATAAGCGCGAGAGTTATTGCGCCTTTGCGTGAGATAAGCTCGGCGGCAAAAAGATTTGCCTCGGGAAAGTTTGATACTCGAGTGCCTGTAAAGGGTAGGGACGAGGTAGCTGAGCTTGCCATAGCCTTTAATAATATGGCGGAGTCACTGGATAACTACGATAACATGAGAAATAAGTTTATGTCCGACGTTTCGCATGATCTGCGCAGCCCAATGACCTCTATATCGGGATTTATTGACGGAATACTTGACGGAGTAATTCCGCCAGAGAAGCACAGATATTATTTGCAGACCGTGTCAAATGAGATAAAGCGTCTGTCACGTCTGGTATCGACCCTGCTCGATCTTTCGAGAATTCAGGCGGGAGAGCGCAAATTTACCATGAGTGATTTCGATATATGCGAAATGGCACGTCAGATACTTATATCCTTTGAGCAGAAGATAAACGCAAAGCATCTTGACATTTTATTTGATTGCGAGGAGGAAAGACTTATTGTAAACGCCGACAGAGATGCTATATATCAGGTGCTTTACAATATCTGCGACAACGCGGTGAAATTTTCCTCTGAAAAGGGAAAGCTTGGTATCACGATCAAGCGTATCAAGGGAAGAAAAATCCGTATTGACGTATTTAACGAGGGTGTGGGTATTGCCGAGGCTGATATAAATTACGTATTCGAGCGCTTCTACAAGAGCGATAAGAGCCGAGGACTTAACAAGAGTGGCGCGGGTCTTGGACTGTTTATTTCGAAAACGATAATGGATGCCCACAAGCAGAGCATATGGGTGGAGAGCGAATATGGCAAAAACTGTTGCTTCAGCTTTACACTTGACGCTGAATAAGTTTACCCCAAAAAAGAGAAGAATATATACAGTATCGTAAAGATACGCGACTGCGTTTCGTTAAGGCTCAAGCTTTTGCGGAACGCAGTTTTTTTGAGGTGAAGTATGAAGAAGAACAGAGATTTTTTTAGTGATGATCTGCCTTTTTTTGAGGATCAGAGCGATTTAGACAGGGATATTGAAGGCGAAGAAACACTTCCCGAGGTCTTTTGCGCCTCCTCCTTGAAAAGTGAGAACAAGGAGAGCAAAGTACTGGCTGCCTTCCAGTTTTTTCTGCCCTTTGTTATTATGATAACCGCTGCGGTGCTTGCCTTTGTGATATTGCTTATTGCAACGGGAAGGGGTGGCGGCAGAGCAACGGAACCCGTTTTTTCACCTGAGGTTGAGGAATGGCGAGGAGCATTTCATAGCCATAAGATATACGAGGAGTGTATGGAATGCTCCGTGAGCCTCAGAGTAGGTAAGGGCGATAATGCTAAAGAGTGGTCGGGTGTTATAATATCGCCTGACGGGTGGATAGCGACGTCGGAAAATATGATGCTTGACTCCGACGAGGGAAGAATATATGCAAAATTAAGCGACGGACGCGAGTACAGTGTAGGGAGCTTTTTTAAAAGCGAGGACGGAGCGGCACTCAAGATAGATGCAGGCGGACTCGAGGCGGCTGCACTGTCGGACGGCAGAGAACTTCAGAGCGGTGAGCGCGTTATTGCGATAAGCGCGGGCGAGGATGTTATTTGCGGCTTTGTTTCGAGCGTTGATGAGTGCCTGCGACTTAATATGATATGTGATAAGGACAGTGAGGGAGCCCCTGTTTTCGATACAAGAGGATACCTTGTGGGAATAGTGTGCTCAAACGAAGCCGAAAACACCGTTACTACGGGGCATTCTGTGAAAAAAATAGAGAAAATTATCGAGAAAATTAAAATAAAATAAGCAAAATAAATAAAAATAGTTGCAAAATGCGCCGAGATGATGTATAATATTATAATATATATACTAATCACGGCGTATTTCTTGAAAGGAGAGACTATGGCGTGTTGGGAAATTGCCTTAAGACTTGTGGTAGCCACAGTCTGCGGAGGCTTGATAGGAATAGAAAGAGGTAAGAAAAACCGCGCTGCGGGATTCAGAACCTACATATTGGTATGCGTCGGTGCCGCGCTTACTATGGTGCTTGGAGAATATCTTATTGAGATGGAAGCGGTATGGAGCGCTACGCTCCCTGGGCTCACCAAGACAGACGCATCGCGTTTTGGCGCGCAGGTCATAAACGGAATAGGTTTTCTGGGTGCGGGTACTATAATCGTCACGGGACGTCAGCAGGTCAAGGGAATGACTACCGCTGCTGGACTGTGGGCTTCCGCGTGCATGGGACTTTCGATAGGCGCGGGATTTTATGTTGGAGCTATCGTAGGCTGCATATTTATCATTCTTACTATGGTTGTGTTTACCAGAATAGAGTCTTTTATTCTTTCGCATTCGAGAAATATAAATCTGTTTATTGAATTTGAGGATACAGAGGATATATCCAAAATAATTGAAAAGATAAGAGAAAAAGACGTTCGTATATTTGACGTTGAGATAACTAAGGGAAAATATACCGAGAGCAAGTACCCCAACGCTATCTTCTCACTGAGGTTGCCAAATAAGCTTACGCATTCAGCTTTGGTTACTGAAATTGCCTCGGTCGGCGCGGTGAGAATGATAGAGGAGCTTTGATAGGAGGGGAAAATGCTTAGTATATTTGATTTTATAAGAGGAAGCAGTATAGATTGGATATCGATCACGATAAGACTTGCGGCAGCGGTGATCTGTGGTGGATTTATAGGAATAGAAAGAGAGCGTAAGCGTCGTCCCGCTGGCTTCAGAACGCATATACTTATATGTCTTGGCGCGGCTATGGCTACGCTGACCAGCCAGTTTATAGCTATTGAAACGGGATATCATACCGATATGGCTCGACTTGGAGCCCAGGTAATTGCGGGAATAGGCTTTATAGGCGCGGGAACTATAATAGTTACAAAGCGTAGGCAGGTAAAGGGGCTTACGACCGCGGCAGGACTTTGGACTGCTGCGATAGTGGGACTTTGCTGTGGCGCGGGATATATAGAGGCGGCTATAGTTACTACTGTAATAATTATGATAGTTGAGCTTCTGCTGGTAAAGATCGAGTATTATGTGGTGTCTACCGCAAGAGTTGTAAATCTTTACGTTGAGTATATTGACAACAGCAAGCTTGGAAATATAGTTGATACTATAAAAAACAACAACGCATACATAAACGACATGGAGATAACCAAGTCCGCAAGTGGCAATTTCTGTGCGGTATTTACGTTGAGAATGAGAAGAAGAAAGGCCCATCAGACACTGATGACTATGGTAGCGAAGCAGGACGGAGTAATATCCGTCGAGGAGCTTTGAGAATACAAAAAGGAGAGCGGCATGTGCTTCTCTCCTTTTTTGTATATCGGGAAGCTATATAGGCAAGCCTTGGAGCACGTCGATTCAGTGCGAGTATCAAAAAACCTCCCGCCCAAAGGGCAGGAGGTCTTTTGGCACCCGCAACAGGAAGTTCGCCAAAAGCGAATATATCTGCGCTTGCTGTCGGTGAGCAAGCTCCCCG
>JAZSJE010000008.1:0-2240 GCA_045534135.1 Eubacteriales bacterium | reverse complement strand
CGACAAGGGACGCGCGCAGATCATATGTAGATAAAGCTTGATAAAAAATAGCTTGAAAACCGATTTTTTAACAAAAAGATCTCTGTTTTGTCAAGAATTCGGTTGAGCGCTCAACGTTTTGAAGGGCATCTATAAAAAAATAGGTTGAGAACTCAACGATTTTTTCTAATATTCACACGCAATTCACAATTGTATGATATACTGCTTTAACAAGGAAAATAACGCTTTAACTGTGCTTTTGCGATAGATATTCAACGAAAGGATCTTGATCGGTATGAATCTTAAGCTGTTTAAATCTAAATTAAAGAACTACGAAAGCAGAAAAATACATAATATTCGCGAGATGCTTGAATACAGCTCCGCTCTTTTCGCAAAAAGAGCCGCCTTTTATGAAAAAACAGAGAGCGGAAAATATCGCTCCCACACCTACGGAAGCTTCTACCGTGACGTTAATGCCCTCGGCGTAGCTTTTATGCAAAGAGGTCTTGACGGCAAACGCATAATTCTGATCGGAGAAAATTCCTACGCCTGGTGCGTCACCTATATGGCTACCCTTTGCGGAATGGGGGTTATTGTGCCTGCGGACAAGGATAT
This sequence comes from Eubacteriales bacterium, assembly GCA_045534135.1. Taxonomy (GTDB): domain Bacteria; phylum Bacillota; class Clostridia; order Oscillospirales; family CAG-272; genus HGM12713. The sequence continues at coordinate 1,646 of JAZSJE010000008.1, read as the reverse complement.
TTCTGCCGATGAGCTTGCGGATATAGCTAAGCTCTCGGGCGCGGGTGCTATAGTTTTCTCCGAGGGATGCAGAGAAAAGGCGCAGGGCGCGGGCAAGCGTATACAAAAATTCTCCTTTGATGAGATCATGGAGCTTTGCGCTGATGAAAACCAATATCCTCTTTCTGAATATTCCGCGTTCAGAAAAATCTCAATTGACGCGGATGCTCCCTGCACGCTTATTTTCGGCGCGGGCTCGGCAAGCAGCGGCAAGATCGTAATGCTATCGCAGAGAAACCTCTGCTTCGGCATAGAAAATCTTGCAAAGGCGGTAAATCTCACCCCCGATGACACTATGCTCTCGGTGCTTCCGTTGCACTATCTTTACGAATGCACGCTTGATTTTCTTTTTCCTATCAGCTGCGGCGCGTCTGTGGCATTTTCCGAGGGAGTTCGCAGTCTCATAAAGAATATGAAGGAGATACGTCCCACAAAGATCGTTTGCGCTCCTCGTCTTATAGAAACCCTTTACAGCAGGATATGGAGCAATATACGCAAAAAGGGTATAGAGGAGAAGGTCAAAAAGGTTATAAAGACAACTAACCTTGTGAAGCCCGAGAAGGCAAGAATGGCGGCAAAGCGCAAAATGTTTGCCGATATTCACGAGGCGATGGGCGGACGCTTGGAGCTGTTGATATCGGGCGGCTCGTCTATTGATCCGCAGATCATTAAGGGCATGCGCGATTTTGGATTTTGCGTGCTACAGAGCTACGGACTCAGTGAGTGCGGAGCGATCGCGGCGATAAATCCCGATAAGGCGCCTAAGGATAGCTCTGCGGGCAGAGTGCTTCCCGACGGTGAGTTTAAGATATCGTGTCCCGCGGCAGACGGCATAGGAGAGATATGCTACCGCGGTGACAACGTAATGCTTGGCTATTACAAAAATCCCGAGGCTACGGCGGACATAAAAAAGAACGGATGGCTGCATACGGGAGATCTCGGATATATCGACAGCGAGGGATATCTGTTCGTATCGGGAAGGAAGAAGAACGTTATAGTTACCTCGAGCGGAAGGAACGTTTTCCCCGAGGAGCTTGAGACCTACTTGCTTCGCAGCCCTTACGTATCGGAATGTGCCGTGGTTGGCATAAAGAGAGAAAAGAGTGATGAGGTCGACGTGGTTGCCGTCGTTCATCCTAACTATGCGCACGCTAAGGAGATGCTTGGAGTATATGCCTCGGAGAGAATGATACGCGAAAGAATATGGGAAGAAGTAAAGCGTATCAACGGATCGGTTCACGCATATAAGCGTATAGATATGCTTATCACACGCCAAAGCGAGCTTTCGAAAACGCGTGCGAGAAAGATAAAAAGAAGCGGACTTATTGATGAGATAATGGACGAATATCTTCTCAGACGCAGCTGATATAGGTCACGCAGAATCTTTGCCTACTTTTCTCGTTCTTTTCTTGAAAGAAAAGAACCAAAAGAACTTCATACTAAGGATTTTATTATTGTCTAGGATTGTGCGCTGACCACAGGTACGCCCAGCACCCAAGGGTTAAGTTTTCGCCCGCCTTTTTCAAAAGGCGGCGAGGTCAAGGGCGAGAAGCCCTTGTCGACCTCCGCAGAGGTCGAAACTCCCATGCGTTCAAATAGCGCAGGAG
>JAZSJE010000250.1:0-3404 GCA_045534135.1 Eubacteriales bacterium | reverse complement strand
CACATAAATATAAGCGAGCCTACAACGGTATATACACTTGTAATTACCTGAAAGACATCGAGAGAAAGCGTTGCGTTTATGGTATCGATATCATAGGAAAGATGGCTGATGATATCTCCCGTAGCGTGTGTATCAAAATATCCGACGGGCAGGGTGTTGAGCTTTTCAAAGACCTGCTTTCTCATTTTGTATATGATGCGCTGACTCAGCCTTATCATAACCATCGCAAGACCGTATGACAAAAGAGCGGATATTACGTAGCAGCCCATCATAAAGCCTACGTTATAGAAAACGGTCGTAAAGTCTACACCGCTCTCAAGGCTGATGGCATCTATGGCAGCGCCCGAATACCTCGGTCCCATCAAGGACAGATAATTTGCGACAAGAGTAAGCAGCACCGCGGGCAGGAAAAGCGGCCACTGTGCCAGAACGTATTTGCTAAGACGGATAAATACTCCCTTTCTGCTTCGCTCTTTTATCTTTTCTTTCTTTTCCTTTTTGTTTTTGATATTATCAGTCAAGGAAAGCACCTCCCATCTGCGAATCGCTGATCTCTCGGTATTCACGACAGCTTTCCATAAGCTCCTCGTGACTTCCTCTGCCAATTATTCTTCCCTCGTCAAGCACCAGGATAAGATCGCAGTCCTTTACCGAGCTTACTCTCTGAGCGACAGTGATCATCGTACAGTCCTTCATCTCGCGCGCAAGAGCCTGACGGAGCGCGGCATCTGTCTTGTAGTCAAGAGCCGAGGAGCTGTCGTCAAGTATAAGTATCTCGGGTGCTCCCGCTATCGCTCTTGAGATAAGAAGCCTCTGCCTCTGCCCGCCCGAGAGGTTGGTTCCCTTTGAGGAGAGCATATAAGAGTATCCCTCGGGTATAGCACTTATAAAATCCTGCGCCTGAGCGATTTTTGCCGCACGGATCATATCCTCCTGTGAGATATCTCTGCCAAATCGGATATTTTCCTCAATAGTATCGGCATAGAGGAAATCATTTTGCAGGGCAACACCGAACATAGCCGTGAGCTCATCACGCTCATAGGAACGCAGATCGCGCCCGTTTATTCTTATACAGCCCTCGCCTACGTCATAAAAACGCATCAAAAGCTTGACAAGCGTGGATTTTCCGCTTCCCGTCGCTCCTATTACACCAAGATGCTCACCCTTTTTGAGCGAGAAGGATATATCCTCAAGATTTGCCTTTTTGCCGAAGTATGAAAAGCTTACGTTTTCAAACGAAACGTGAACAGAGCTATCCCCCTTGCCGTCATCAAAAACAGTCTTAAGCTCGTTTTCGGCAAAAAGCACCTCGGATATTCGGTTCGCCGATGCCGCGCACTTTGTAAAGCCTACGAATATACGCGATATCGACATCATTGCCATCGAAATAAGCGTAAAATACTGCATAAACGCGATAACAGTGGCGGGAGAAGAAATTCCGTCGGATACCAGAAATGCGCTCACAGCCACGACCGCAACTATTCCAAGATTCATAAGCATCGTCATAACGGGATTTACTATGCCCATTATCGTGCCCGCTTTTATCTCCTCGCGGCAAAGCGCGCGGTTCACCTCATCGTATCTGCGATTTTCATAATCATTCTTTGAAAGTGCCTTTATCACTCTTATTCCCTGAGCGTCCTCGCGTACCACGCGTACCATGCCGTCGACCGACTTCTGTACCTTCGTATAAAGAGGCACACCTTTACGGGAGATGCTGTAAACAACAACAAAGATAAGCGGAAGCGTTGCTATCATTACAAGCGCCAGAAATTTATCCATCATAAGAGTAATAGCTACTCCTCCAAGAAGAAGAATAGGAGCTCTCACACCCATTCTCTGCATCATTCCGACAAAATTCTGCACGTTATAGGTGTCCGACGTAATTCTCGCCTCAAGAGATGGGATCGTAAATTTGTCGGTAGCTCTCGCCGACAGCTCAAGCGTTCTTGAAAAGAGATCCCTACGCATTGCCGAAGCAAATCTCATGGTTACTTTTGCCGCCATTCTGTTGGCTATTATATTAGCCAGGCTTGCAATAACAGCGCAGATCGCCATAAGCACACCGTAAAATATTATTTTACTTATATCAAGTGTGATTATAACGTTTTCAAGAATATGCGTGAGCAAAAAAGGAATGAACAGCTCGGACACAGTTCCCGTGATCTTTATACAAAGCCCAAGAGCTATTCTGGCTCTTTGAGGCTTCAGATAGGTGAATATCCACTTCATTTAGAGTTCATCTCCTTTCTCTATTATCTCCTTCGCCCTCTGCTCGATCTTCGATAGAACAGAGTGAAAAATTTCAAGCTCCTCCTCGGGTATACCCTCACATATAAGCTCATTCCACTCTCTTGACACTCTGCGTATATCGTCAAGCGCTTCCAGCATTTTCTCTGTGGGAAATACAGAGAGCTGCCGCTTGTCCTCGCTGGACTGCTCACGCCTTATATATCCCTGCTCCTCAAGGTGAGAAAGCGCTCTGGCGACAGTGCTCTTATTAAGACAGAGCTCAGCCGCAATTTCCTCCTGTGAGCGCCCGGGTCTGTGGCATATCGTCAGCACAAAGGCATGATGCGACACGCACAGCCCCTCTCGGGATACCCTTGAACCTCTGAAGGTGGACTGAGAACGGCTTATATTGTTAAGACTTTTCATAAATCTCGGCATATAACACCTCAAACAAAAAATAGTTGCATACGCAACCGTTGCGTATGCAACTATTTTAACAGCTTTCTCCCCCGTTGTCAATATATATGTAGAAAAAAGTCAATAAATATCGCTCTGTCGCGCAATTGTTACCTAAACTCGCTTAAACGGGACTAAACCCAAGCCTACCTTTACACAAGGAAGCCTTTGAGATAAGATCTTTCCTTGTTGTTTCCCACTATGGCTGTGCTCCCGTGATACAAAAAAATAGCCGCACCGTTGGTGCGGCTATTTGACTTTTTACTTTATGCTATAAATTAAGCTTCCGCATCACTGTCGGTCTGCTCAACCGCCTCGGGCTCTGCCTCGGGCTCTGCCTCAGGCTCTGCCTCGGGCTCTGCTTCGGGCTCAGCAGCTACAGACTCAGTAACTACAGGTTCAGCAACTACAGGTTCAGCAACTACAGACTCAGCAGCTACAGGCTGCTCTACAGCGGGAGCTGCCACCTCGATCTGAGGCTTCTTTTTGATGCTGATAAGACCGATAATTCCTATAAGCAGCGGAGGAATGAGATACATTATGCGGTAAACGAAATCCCAGACGGTCTGAACGTCCTGAGAAGGACTACCCGCAAACATACTGAATATTTCAACGGGAGAGAACATTATAAATCTGACGATAAGCAAAACGAATGCCACTATTGCCAATGCCTTGCCCCTTGATCTGAACAGCATAGCCGCGTACACTATGGATAT
>JAZSJE010000085.1:0-5774 GCA_045534135.1 Eubacteriales bacterium | reverse complement strand
TAAAGACGTGAAAATGCAAGAGAAATATTTATTATCTCTCTTTTTTCTTTTTAAGATCAACACCCACCGCGACGCAAATTACGCCCCTTACTCCAATCTTTCTCAAAATTGGCAGACAGACCGACATACTCGCTCCTGTTGTGACCACGTCATCCACCAAAATAACGTATCTTCCATTTGCCATTCCGACGTATTTTTCATTAGTGTACATAAGTCTTTTTACATTCTTTTTTCGCTCTGCCGCAGTCAGCTTTTTTTGCTCACCGCCACCGAGCTTGCGCCTTATAAGCGGCACATACGGTATTTCGCTTATTTTGGAGATAGCTCTGCAAAGCTCCGCTGACTGGTCAAATCCCTCGGCAGCTATCGCTTTTCTTCCTCTGGGTACATTTACAAGTACAAGTTCTGAGGCTCGGTCGGATATCCCAAGTGTTTCAAGCTCAGCACTGATCTCTCCGTAAAGCTCGTCGGCAATAAAGCTCACAGCTCTTTTGCTTCGGTTATGCTTAAGAAAATAAAGCAGTCTGTTTTGCGGCTCATTTTCCTTGTCGGGGTGATAGAAAAACAGCTTTCTTAAACAGAGCGATCCCGCGTCAGCCAGCATTTTAGGCTGACAACTGCATTCTATCGCCGAACGAAAGCAGCTTGGACAGCTTTCGGTAAGTGCCACTCTATATGCATTCTCACATTTTTCGCAGAGCGCACGTTCAAACTCGCATTGAGAAAGTATCCTTCTACATGAAGCACATTTGTGAAGGCTAAAAAGTCTTCTTATGATATCTCGTGTGCTCATCGCTTTATTTCAAGCCTCTGCCCAAGGCCGGTATATCTTATTGACTGTCGGTTATTTTCCACCATTTCACGAATGATATCCTCTCTGCCTGTCAGAACTACCATATTCTGCGCTCTTGTTACGGCAGTGTACAAAAGATTTCTCGTGTGGAGCATCTGTGCCGCGCTGCACATAGGCATTACAACTATCGGATATTCACTTCCCTGACTCTTATGCACAGTGATAGCATAAGCATGCTCAAGATCCTCGAGCAAGGAAAAATCATATTCCACGCGCTTGTCGTCAAAAATAACAGTCATGCTTTTTTCAAGCTCATCTATAGTCTCTATCCTGCCGATATCTCCGTTGAAAATTCCGTTTCCGCCCTGCGAATCTATAACTCTTTCCCAGAAAATATCATAATTATTTCTGGTCTGCATAACTCTGTCACCCTCTCTGAAGGTGCGCTCACGGAAAATATGTTCTTTTTTTCCTCTCGCTCTTGGATTAAGTGCCTGTTGGAGCAGAACGTTAAGATTTTCAGTTCCCGCCTCGCCCTTTCTTGAGGCGCAGATGACCTGTATTCCGCCCTTTGTCATATCCCCGTAAGCACGCGGCAAACGGTTCGCGCAAAGGTCGACTACTGTAGCCGCGATCTCACGGTCACTCTGTCGGCGCAAATAAAAGAAATCGTTATCCTTTACAGAAAGCTCAGGCATCTCTCCTCGGTTTATCGCGTGAGCATTGGTAACGATAAGACTCTCGCGCGCCTGCCTGAATATCTCAGTCAATCGCACTGTTGAAAACCTTTGGCTCGCAATTATATCTCTCAGAACGTTACCCGCTCCTACCGATGGAAGCTGATCCGAGTCACCGATTATTATAAGCCTTGCCCCCGGCTTTATAGCCTTGAGAAGCGCGCACATCAACGAGCTGTCTATCATAGATGCCTCGTCAACGGCAATTATACTCTCGTCAAGCAGATTAAATTCATTTCTGTTAAATACAAAGCGACCCGATTGATCGTAGCTCATCTCGAGCAAACGGTGTATCGTCTTTGCCTCCATACTGGTCGCCTCGGACATACGTTTTGCTGCTCTACCCGTGGGCGCCGCCAATGCTATGTCATAGCCCATGCTGTCAAAAATCTTTATAAGCGCTCTTATGACAGTAGTTTTTCCCGTACCGGGTCCTCCTGTCAGCACTGTTACACCGTATCTGAGAGCATCGGATATTGCCTGCTTCTGTAGCATGGCATACTCTATTCCCGACCTTGCCTCCTCGCGCAAAATAAACCTATCTATATCCTGTACGTCAACGGTAACACACATCTTATCAAGCAGCATCAGCTTTTCGGCAATATACTTTTCCTCATCATAGGATACCGCTGAATATATCATCTGCACTTCGTTTTGAAGCATATATTTAAAGCGTCCCATTTTTATAAGCTCGGAAATTGCTTCATTTGCCTCGTCAGCAGCTACACCGAGAAGCTCCGCCCCCATATCGCGCAGCTTTTCTCGGGGCAGACAAACGTGTCCGTTTTGGATAGCGTTCTTCTGCAAAACATAGTTAAGCCCGCTCATTATGCGGTCAAAATTATCCTTCCGTATACCAAGACTGTCAGCAAGTATATCGGCTCTCTCGAACCCTATACCCTCTATCTCATTACACAGCCTGTACGGATTTTTCTTAGCTATATCTACGGATGCTCCGCCCCACTGCTTGTATATACGCACAGTTGTAGCCGCACCGAAATAATCTCTGAAGAACATCATTGCCGAGCGTATTCCCGTCTGCTCCTTAAAGCTCTCGGATGCAGCCAGCGCTACCTTCATGGATATTCCCTTTATACTTGCAAGCCACTCGGGATGATTTTCTATTACGTCAAACGAATCCTCACCAAATTCCTCGATTATTTTAATTGCCGTTTTAGGACCTATCCCCTTGATGGCTCGTGAAGAAAGATAGCGGAGCATCGAAGCCGTATCAGCAGGCATAACTCGCTCGTACTGCTCGGCAGAAAACTGTCTGCCGTATTTTGGACTGTGTACCCATTTCCCATAAACACAGAGATGATCCCCCTCGGCAAGCATCGGCATAATTCCGCAAACAGTGATCATTTCATCGTCAACCGCAACGTCGCAAACCGTGTATCCGTTATCATCGTTGCAAAAAACTATCTGCTCAACACTTCCCTCAAGCTTTTGCAAGCCGTAGTCGTCCTTTTCGTGTTCCACCCTTCTTCCTCCTTTCAAAAAATAATAGCGCAACCGCTTCGGCGCTACACCGAGGCGATTGCGCCTTCATGCAAAATTAAAGAGCTGCCTTTATCTTCTCAGCAAGATCGGTCTTTTCCCATGGAAGATCTATATCCTCTCTACCAACGTGACCGTATGCTGCCGTCTGACAATATATAGGACGGCGAAGCTCAAAGTTCTTGATGATTGCAGCGGGACGGAAATCAAAGCACTTGCTTACCGCCTCGGAAATAGCATTATCGTCAACCTTACCCGTGCCAAAGGTATCAACCATTACAGATACAGGCTTCGCAACGCCTATAGCGTAAGCAAGCTGTATCTCGCACTTGTCTGCAAGTCCTGCCGCAACTATATTCTTAGCTACGTAGCGAGCAGCATAAGATGCCGAGCGGTCAACCTTTGTGGGATCCTTACCCGAGAATGCCCCGCCACCGTGACGCGAATATCCGCCATAGGTATCAACAATTATCTTTCTTCCCGTAAGACCTGTATCACCTGCGGGCCCGCCCACAACAAAACGTCCCGTGGGATTTACGTATATCTTTGTATCCTTGTCCATCAAGGTTGCGGGAACTATCTCGTTTATTACCAACTCTATCATATCCTTGCGGATCTGCTCAAGCTCGACCTCGGCACTGTGCTGGGTGGATATTACGACCGTATCGACACGTACTGGCTTTCCATCATGATATTCAACTGTTACCTGAGTCTTTCCGTCGGGACGGAGATAGTCAAGCGTGCCGTTCTTACGCACGTCCGTAAGACGCTTTGCAAGCTTATGCGCAAGAGAAATCGGCAGAGGCATAAACTCCTCTGTTTCGTTACAAGCATAACCGAACATTATTCCCTGGTCGCCCGCACCGATATCAAGTCCGTCGCCGTTACCCTCCTTAGCCTCAAGAGATTTATCAACTCCCAGTGCAATATCGGGTGACTGCTCGTGAATAGAGCTTATAACAGCGCAGCTATCACAGTCAAAACCGTATTTTGCTCTTGTATATCCTATTTCGCGCACGGTTTCTCTGACTATGCTCTGAATATCAACGTAAGCCTTTGTGGTTATCTCTCCCATTACGGTAACAAGTCCCGTAGTACAGAATGTTTCACAAGCTACACGTGACATAGGGTCCTGACGAAGAAGCTCGTCAAGTATCGCGTCGGAAATTTTATCGCATATTTTGTCGGGATGTCCTTCGGTCACCGACTCGGATGTAAACAGCATTTTCTTCATTTTTCAAATCCTTTCATTAAAAAATCTCCGAACTTTGCCGGAGATTTTATTTTCTCATCTACCGGAATTAGCACCTTACGTTTATGCAGGTTGCCGTGGCTTCAAAGGGCCTGTCCCTCCACCACTCTTGATAAGATATATTTACTTGATTGCTAATATTATATCACACAATCTTATTTTTTTCAACAGTTATTGATAAATTTATTTAAGTACCAAAAACATTACACAAAGAGATACGGCAATTATCGTCAAAGCTATGATCGACGCAAGCAATGACCTTGGGTTGAATTTTTTCTCTGCCCCGTTATCGAGTGTACCTTTCCGCATAAATCCCGCGGCTCTGAGCGCAGTGGAAGCAGGCTTATACAGAAGCAATACCAGCGCACCGTTAAGCAATGCCTTTACAAAGTTAAATGGCAAAAGAATTGTAGGTATCATACCGATGACGTCCGACATAGAAGTGGGAACTCCCACAACGTACGTAAGATATAGCGGTGTTATCAGAATATTAGCCAGCATCATAACAGCAGCTACAGAGAAAACTCCCGACAGAAGCGCTACGATCGCACCGTAGAAGCTTCTATTGTACTTGTAAACAAGTCCTGTAATAAGGAGAAACGTGACCGACGACAAAGCGTTCATCACCAATCCGTACCAGCCAGTTGAGCTTATAGTAAAGAATTCGAGCAGAGGCACGATTATCGCTATCGGAAGTGCTGAAAGCGGTCCGAATATCAATGCGCAGATCACTATAATAGCATCCTTAAGATCGAGCGACAAAAATCCCGCGATCTTTGGAAAATATCCGCACATCAGCGTAACGACAAATGCCAGCGCGGCAAACATGGCTACGGCTACCATTCTTTTAATATTTGTTGTATGCCTTTTATTCATAAAAAAATCTCCCTTCAAAAATAGGGAGAAGATAGTTGCGCTAAATTAATCTCAATTATCTTCTCTCATCCGGACTTTACCGTCGGCGCAGGATTTTCACCTGCTCGGCTCTTGCGAGTTCGTGGGCTTTACCACCGGTATGGAATTTCACCAATCCCCAAAGATATTCTATAAAATGGCGCCGAGGAGTATTCCTCGGCGCCTCTTAAGTGAGTTTTAATTACTCGATGATGCTGGAAACGACGCCGGAACCAACAGTTCTACCACCCTCACGGATAGCGAAACGAAGTCCATCTTCGATAGCGATAGGAGTGATAAGCTCAACAGTCATATCAACGTTATCGCCAGGGCGGCACATCTCAACGTCAGCGGGAAGACCGATAACACCGGTAACGTCAGTAGTTCTGAAGTAGAACTGAGGTCTGTAACCTGCGAGGAAGGGCTTCTTACGGCCGCCTTCCTTCTCGGTAAGAACGTAAACGTGACCTACGAACTTGGTGTGGGGGTGAACGGAGCCGGGCTTAGCAAGAACCTGTCCACGCTCGATCTCATCCTTAGCTATACCACGGAGGAGAGCACCGATGTTATCACCAGCCTCTGCCTGGGGAAGGAGCTT
>JAZSJE010000164.1:0-3193 GCA_045534135.1 Eubacteriales bacterium | reverse complement strand
AGCGGCTTCTTTTCTCCTACTTTTCTCGTTCTTTTCTTGAAAGAAAAGAACCAAAAGAACTTCATACTGGGGATTATTATTGACTTGATTTGAGCGCTGACGAAGGTCACGCACAAACCCAATAGTAAAGTTTAGGTCAAGCCTTTTCAAAGGCTTGCGGGTCATAGGGCGGAGCTCTAACAAAACGGCGGTTTTTTGATGTTTCACGTGAAACATTGCCCGACATGCCTGTGTAACGTTTCACGTGAAACATTATACCACAGAATGTGCGCGATAAAGGTCGAATTGCGTAAAAAAGAAAAGCCATTCGATTGAACGGCTTTTGGCATTTACTTGTTTATAATGGTTTCTTTGAGATCTGAGAGTAGTGCCTTGGGTATTTTTGCGGGGTGATTGCTGTCTTTTTGACGGTGATTATTATTCGCGGCTCAATGCTTTTGTCGGCTCCCAATAGAGATATCTTTTCTATCTTCGCTTCCGTGCCGCCGCAGATCTTGATCGCGTTTGCCGCGCTTGCAGCCTCGTTTTCTCCTTGGGATGCCTTCATTGCTATGAAAAAACCGTCTTTCTTGACAAAAGGCAGACATAATTCGGAAAGCACGGGCAAGGCTGCCACGGCGCGTGCTGTCGCGATGTCAAACTGCTCACGATATTCGGGTTTGTTTGCGTATTCCTCGGCACGTCCCGCGATTGCGGTGACGTTGTCAAGCTTTAATAATTCAGCTGCGCCCTTGACATATTCTATGCGCTTTGCTGTTCCGTCGAGAGCTGTGATCTTAATATCGGGACGGAATATCGCAAGCGGAAGCGTCGGAAAGCCTGCGCCACAGCCTATGTCTATCAGCTTTGCGCTTTTTGAAATGTGCTTGGAGATCGTCAGACTGTCGGCATAGTGCTTCAGGATCACTCCGTCAAGATCGGTTATTGCCGTTAGATTCATGCTTTCGTTGACTCTTAGCATATGCTCCGTGAGCGTATATAGCTTTTCGATCTGCGCCTCCGTAGGTGTTGATAGGCTCGAATTAAAGGAAAATATCTGTTTGCATTTATCAAAAAAAATCTGAAATTCCAAATTTGAACTCCTTTTTTGAATGTTTCACGTGAAACATTTTACTTTATACCGAGATATATCAGCAAAACCGATATATCCGCGGGGTTTACGCCGCTTATTCTTGATGCTTGTCCTACGGTCAGCGGCTTGACTTTCGCAAGCTTTTGCGCGGCTTCTATGCGCAGGCCTTTTATTGAAAGGTAGTCAAGAGCTTCGGGAAGCGACTTAGCCTCAAGCCTTGCGTGACGCTCGACCTCCGCTATCTGGCGCTTGATGTATCCCTCGTATTTTACGCTGACTTCTACTGTTGTTAGCACTCTTGGCGGCAGCTTTGGACGCTTTTTGTCAAGAGGGGATAGTATTTCGTAGGTCATTTCGGGCCTGCGCAGAAGGTCCGCGAGCGAAAAACCGCTGTTTACGGGTGGCAAATTCATAGATTCGAGAAGCGGATTTATTGCCAAAGGGGATATATAGGTGGTCGAAAGACGCTCTATCTCGTCGTTTACCATGCGTTGCTTTTCCTTAAACTGCGAGTATTGCTGTTCGCTGACAAGTCCTGCCGCGTATCTTTTTTCAGTAAGACGCGCATCCGCGTTGTCCTGGCGGAGCAGCAGGCGGTACTCCGAGCGCGATGTCATCATTCTGTAGGGCTCGTTTGTACCTTTTGTCACAAGGTCATCGATCAGTGTGCCTATATAGCTTTCGGAACGGGAGAGTATGAGCGGTTCTTTGCCTTTGAGCTTGAGCGATGCGTTGAGGCCCGCTATAAGCCCTTGTGCCGCAGCTTCCTTGTAGCCTGAGGTTCCGTTGAACTGTCCCGCACCGTAAAGTCCGCTGATCTTTTTGAATTCAAGGCTTGCGTAAAGCTCGGTGGGATCTATGCAATCGTATTCTATAGCGTATGCGTAACGCATTATTTCCGCGTTTTCGAAGCCCTTGAGTGATGCCAGCATCCTGCGCTGAACGTCTACGGGGAGCGAGGTCGAAAAGCCTTGGATGTACATCTCCTCGGTATTTGCCCCTACGGGCTCAACAAAAAGCTGGTGGCGCTCCTTATCGGCAAAGCGCGTGAGCTTATCCTCAATAGAGGGGCAGTAGCGTGGACCTGTGCCGTGTATCTGCCCTGAATACATTGCCGATCGAGTTATATTATCTCTTATAATTCGGTGAGTTTCGGCATTTGTATACACGATATGGCAGGGGATCTGCTCAAATCCGTCGAAAAAGCTGTCATTTGTGCTGTAGGAATAAGGGGTGATCGGCGTTTCTCCGTCCTGGCGCTCAAGGACCGACAGGTCTATAGTTGAGCGCTTTACGCGCGAGGGAGTTCCCGTTTTGAAGCGCATCATGCGGACACCGAGATCGGCAATAGAGGCGGAGAGACCCTTGGAGGCAAGAAATCCGTCAGGACCGCTTTCGTAGTTTACGTCGCCAACAAAGACACGGCTGTCGAGATAGGTTCCTGTGCAGATCACGGCAGCCTTGCAGTTCCAGACCTCACCGAGCTTCGTTGTGACCGAGCAGACTTTGCCGTCCTCGACGTTTACCGAAACGATCTCTGCTTGGACAAGACGCAGATTTTCGGTAGTTTCGAGCGTGTGCTTCATTATGCTCTGATATTTTTTTCTGTCAGCCTGAATTCTCTTTGAGTGAACGGCTGCGCCTTTTCCGAGATTGAGGGTACGAGATTGCAGGGTTACAAGGTCTGCGGCTCTGCCCATCTCGCCGCCGAGGGCATCTATTTCGTAAACTAAGTGCCCCTTTCCGGTCCCACCGATAGAGGGATTACAAGGCATATTTGCGATAGATTCAAATGACATTGTAAAGAGAACAGTGTCCGAGCCTGTCCTTGCCGCGGCTAAAGCGGCTTCAATACCTGCATGTCCTGCGCCTATAATGGCAATATCTGTAATTTCTGACATTTTTATCCTTTCTTTTTTGTCTTACTTTTCTCGTGAGAAAAGTAAGCAAAAGAGCTTCATACTGGGGGATTGTTATTGACTTGATTTGAGCGCTGACGCAGATCACGCACAGACCCAAAAATTGAGTTTGGTCAAGCTTTTTAAAGCTTGCGGGTCATAGGGCAGAGCCCTAACAAAAACGGCGTTTCTTTTTTGTTTCTTTTTTCTTTGCGCCAATAGT
>JAZSJE010000076.1:0-8423 GCA_045534135.1 Eubacteriales bacterium | reverse complement strand
AGATGTCCAAGGCATTGAAAAAATGAAGGTGGCGGCAAAAAAGCTTGTCGGAACTCATGATTTCGTGTCCTATATGGCGACTGACTCAAAGGTTACGGATACTGTAAGAACGGTATATGATGCTGAGATATCCGAGCAGGGCGGACTTATAACCTTCAGGGTAAGAGCAAACGGATTTCTCTACAACATGGTTAGAATATTCGTGGGTACGCTTCTTGATGTGGGATACGGAAGAATAGCTCCCGAGGATATAGAAAAAATAACCGAAGCTAAGGACAGACGCGCTGCTGGAAGCACGGCACGTCCCGAGGGGCTTTTCCTTAATAAAGTAGTTTACTGATATCATAAAAAACAAGGAGGTAAAAATATTGAAATTCAATAAAGACAATTTTAATATGAAGCGCCTTCTTGGAAAGCTAGGAAGAAAGAAAAACGACAATGATGACGGTGACGAACAGAATATATTCGGCAAGGTCGGAAGCTTTTTTGACCCCGAGCCTCAAAAGGAGAGGGTGCTTAGCAAGGAGGATTTCGACGGAGCGGGCGACGTATATTACGCGTCTGTATCGGCGTTTTATAAAATAGCGGAGCGCTTACTTTGGGTGATACTTACCGTCTTTCTGACAGTTTCCATAGCTACGAATTACAGAGAGATAACATACAGCAATTTCTTTTATCTTTTGCGCGATTTCTCTACGGCGGCTGAAAGTAATACGTCTAATTATCAGGTCCTGTCATATGACTCTGATGACAGACAGAAATTTTCAATTTACCGTGGTGGCTTGGTCAGTGCTTCACCCTCGTCGGTATCAATATTTACCGCAAGCGGAAGACGAACGCTAAAAAGCAATAACGATTACTATTCGCCAAACGTAATATGCTGCGACAAATATGTGCTTGTATACGATGGGGCGCGTTCCGCGTTCTCTATATACAATTCCTTCTCAAAGGTGTATAATGAAAAGACCGATGCTCCGATAACCGATGCATGTTTTAATTTAGATGGGGCATTTGCAATAGCTACACGTAGCGACGGAGGAGGAACAGTCATATATTTGTATGATGATGACATCAATAAACGGGGAAAAATAAGCGACAGCAGATTTATGTTTGATATGGCGCTTAACGATTCCGACACTCGCGTTGCTTCGCTTTACTATTCCACGGGTAACGGAACGGGAGAAACTGCTATATGTGTTTACGATAAGAGCAATTCAGGGGGGAAAAGACTTTCCAATATATTGCTTCAGGGCGAATTTCCATTAAAATGCTCGTTTATTGATAACGACAGCCTTGCCGTGGTGACTAACCGTTCTATCAGAATATACGATAAAAATTTCAAGCAAACAGAGCTTCAAAGCTTTGGAGAAGCTGAAATATGCGCCTTTGATGCTACGGAAAACGGTGCTATTGCTGTGGTCAGTACGGGAACGCAGAAAAATATATTTGCCTTTGATAGCGACGGTGACAGAGCGTTTGGAGGGTCGGTAAACGAGAATATTTCAGCCGCTTCAATATTTGGAGATCATCTGTTTTTAAGAACTGTCACGGGCGTTATAAGAGTAAACATGTCGAACGCAGCAAAGGAATTTCTTCCTTCGGATGGCGGAAAGATGCTTATATACAGTGAGGATACTGCCATAGTCTGCGGTGACGCTAAGGCGGAATATCTTGTTTTTGGTAAGGATTGATCTTAGGGGGTAATTATGACGATTCTTGATATAGTACTTCTGATAATTACAGCAGTGCTGGTCATCGTAGGATTTTGCAGAGGCTTTATTAAAAGCATTTTGCATCTGGGGGCTACGGTATTGGCTTTGATAGGCGCAAGACTTATTGGCGGAGCCTTGGGCAGAGAGTTTTTTCCTGAAATTATAAGCAGGAGCAGTCCGATAGGCTCGGGAATGACCTCGGCAAGGTTAAACGATGTAAATGCTTCGTTAGCTACGATACTTGGCGCGCTTGTAGTCTTTTTGGTTCTATATTTCGTTTTGAAGCTTATACTGAGAATGATATCCAAAAGATTTGACGGTAATCGTGACGTAGGCATCATCAACAGATTACTTGGAGCGGCTCTCGGCTTTGTTATGGCTTTAGGTACAATTTATGCTTTCGCTTGTATCCTTGACGTCGTCGCAATAGTGCTTACACTTATAGGCTCAGACTGGGACATATATGAGGCTGTAGACTCATCAGTCATTTTCAAATACTTTTTTTAACTGAGAATTTTAATTTTCTAAAATAATAAATCACACAGAAAACATAAGGACGGAAAAAATGAAACTCAGAAATATTCCTAACATTTTATCTATTATTCGTATTCTTCTCGTTTTTTTATTCGTTTACGTGCTCTTTGGACTTGATGCTCCGATATGGGCGGTAGTAGTATTCCTCGTTGCGGGAGCTACAGACGTGGTTGACGGATTTTTGGCAAGAAAGTTCAATTGGATAACCAATCTTGGAAAAATACTCGACCCGCTTGCAGATAAACTTATGCAGTGCACTGTCCTCATCTGCCTTTTCATAAAGGATATCATACCGATATGGTTTGTTATTCCTTTCTTCCTCAAGGAGATCACCACTTTGCTTGTAGGATGGATAGTAATACGTAGAAGAAACGTAGTAGTAGTAAGCAAATGGTATGGAAAAGCAGCAGTATGTCTTTTCTACCTTACGGTAGTTCTTTCAGTCTGCTTCAGAGATTTCTTTGCTGAAAATATGCTTTGGCAAATACTTATTTTTGTTCCTACGGCACTCTTTGCGTTGGCGGCATTCTTTGGCTATGTAAAGCACTATTCCGCCCTCAAAAAGGAGGACATAGACAAGGGCAAGATAAGAGATGTTATAAAATAAGACCGAAAGGAAAGCGTTCACGCTTTGATATAGATAATGGTAATGTGTTCAAGATGCCGAAAGCGAGTTGCGGTTGTTTTTGTTACCAAGCTTGAAAACGGCAATAAGATAAACGAGGGCCTTTGCATCAAATGTGCAAAGGAGGTAGGAGTACCGGTTGAAAATATGCTTGGAGATCTAAGCAAGTTCGGTATATCCTCGGACCAACTTGAGAATATGGAGCAGGAGCTTGCCGATATGATAAATGACGGCAATCTGCCCACAGTCAATGACGATCTTGAGGATGGCGGTGCTCCCGCGATAGACCTGCCACAGCTCTTTAAGGAGGGCGGTTTTCCTGCCCCCGCGGAGAATGCGGGCGATTTCAAAAAAGAAAAAAAGAATAAAGAGGAAAAAACAAAGAAGTATAAATTCCTTGATACCTACTGCAGAAATCTGACAAAGAGAGCAGAGGACGGCAAGCTTGATAGAATAATAGGCAGAGAAAAAGAGCTTGCGAGAGTTATACAGATACTTTGCAGAAGACAGAAAAACAACCCATGTCTTATAGGTGAGCCGGGTGTTGGTAAAACCGCAATTGCCGAGGCGCTTGCGCAGCGCGTTGCCGACGGCAACGTTCCTTATAAGCACAAGGGAAAGCAGATATATCTTGTAGATATGACTGGGCTAGTTGCGGGAACTCAGTTCAGAGGTCAGTTTGAATCGAGGATCCTCGGACTTTTAAACGAGGTCAAAGAAGCGGGAAATGTTATTCTTGTTATCGACGAGGTTCATAAAATCGTAGGTATCGGTGACTCTGAGGGAAGCGTAAACGCCGCTAATATCCTTAAGCCGGCGCTTTCAAGAGGTGAGGTAAGAATAATCGGCGCTACCACGCTTAACGAGTACCGCAAATATATTGAAAAGGACACTGCGCTCGAGCGTAGATTCCAGCCGGTCACGGTAAACGAGCCTTCTGTTGAGGAAAGCATAGAAATGCTTCAGGGCATAAAGCATTACTATGAGGAATTCCACTCAATAAAAATATCCGATTACGTTGTGAGCAGGGCGGTGACACTCTCAGAGCGTTATATTACCGATAGATATTTGCCCGATAAGGCTATCGACCTTCTTGATGAGGCCGCATCGCATCTTTCGCTTAACAGCCCTGAGCTTAACGAAACTCAGCAGATAAGAGAGGATCTTCTTACGCTTCGCGAAAGGCGTGAAAGACTTGAAGCTGAGGCTCCAACCGATGACAAGCAGGCACAGCGCTGTTATGAGGAGATAGCGGGTATAAAATCTGAGGAAATAAAGCTCTCAGAGCGTTTGCATGAACTTGAGCCCAGCTGCATGTCGGTAGAACTGACCGAGGAGCACATAGCAGAGGTTATCGAGATATGGACGGGAATTCCCGCTACCGATATAAGCGAAAATGAGTTTGAGCGTATAGATAAGCTTGCGGAAAGGCTCAAGGGAAAGATCGTTGGACAGGATGAGGCGGTGAATGCTGTTGCAAGGGCAATAAAGCGCGGCAGAGCAGGCATATCCTATAAGCGTAAACCTGTGTCCTTTATATTTGCGGGACCCACGGGTGTCGGAAAGACCGAGCTTGTAAAGACGCTTGCGGCAGACCTTTTCCATTCACCCGAAACACTTATAAGACTTGATATGTCCGAGTTTATGGAAAAGCACTCGGTATCAAGAATAATAGGAGCGCCTCCCGGATACGTCGGATACGATGAGGCGGGTCAGCTTACCGAAAAGATAAGACGCAGACCATATTCAGTGGTTCTGTTTGATGAGATAGAGAAGGCACATCCCGACGTACTCAATATTCTTCTTCAGATACTTGATGACGGAAGGATAACCGATGCTAAGGGTAAGACCGTTAACTTTGAAAATACGGTTATAGTTATGACTACAAACGCAGGCTCTGATAATTCAGGCGCTACGGTCGGATTTTTTGCCGAGGAAAACACGCTTTCCGAGAGTAAGACAATGAAGGCGCTTTCAAGCTTCCTGCGCCCCGAGTTCATTAACCGCGTTGATGAGATAATAACCTTCCGTGCACTTGATGAGAAGGATTTCGAGGGAATTGCGGCAATTATGCTTGACGAGCTTAAGATGGCACTTTCCGAAAAGGGAATCAAGTTTAAGTATTCACAGGGAGCACTTGCTTATATAGCAAAGAATTCCTATTCAAGAAAATACGGTGCGAGAAATATGAGAAGATTTATTCGCGCAAACGTAGAGGATAAGCTCGCTGAGGCGATAATTTCCGACTACGAAAAGAGGATAAGCGGAGCGGTTCTGGGCTACTCCAAAAAAGACGATAAATTAACGGTAGAGTGTATATAAAATGAACGAGAAATGGTTTACAATGTCGGTTGAGGAGATCGAAAAGAAATTGAAGACCAATGCCGCCTTGGGACTTTCCCAAAAGGCGGCCACTTCTCGTTCTCAAGAGAAGAAAGCTTCGTTTTTTAGCATTAAAAAGAAAAAATGGAATCAGCTTTTGCTTGATTTTGTTTACGATTTCTTTCTCATCATGCTCTTGCTCGTTGCCATATTTTCGCTTTTCTTTGAGGGGGATTCCATTATAGGCAGCGCGACACTGGTATTGATAGCAATAAATCTCGGGCTTTCCTTTTTCTTTTATTACAGGGACACTAAATCCATCGAGTCTATGTCACACTTCTTTTCTCCTACAGCAAGGGTCATCAGAGGTGGGAAGCTATATATTTGTGACTACAAGGACGTCGTAGAGGGTGACGTTATCCTCATAGAAAAGGGTGATATAATTGGTTGCGACGCAAGACTTGTACATTCCGACTCGCTTACTGTAAATATGAAGCTTGACAAAAAGAATGAGAAGCTTTTGCAGAAGTTTGCTACAGGAGTGATCGACAGTGCGGAGCTTCACGCAGAAAACATGCCGAATATGATCCATGCGGGATCTGTTGTGAAGCAGGGAAGCGGAAGGGCTATAGTTGTAGCAACGGGAGAATATACATATCTTGGTGCAATAACCGGGGGTATTACCGATGTTCCGTCATGGGAGCTGCCCCGCGGATTGAGCTCTCTTAAAAAGAAATTTTCTAAAATAGGAACGATGCTGCTTTTACTGACGCTTCCTTTTTGCATTTTCAGTCTTATGTTTGGACACTTTACAGGGAGTACAGTATTGCTTTCAGAGGCTCTTTTGATCGTTTTGGCTACGGGAGCTACCGCAATGCTTGCGCGCTCATCAAATCTGTTTATAGGCTTTTTCGCGAGATTTATAAGACGCGCGGCACTGTCCGAAAATCCGTGCATAATCCGTTCGCTTAAGGCTTTTGACGATATTGCCGATACAGATTATCTCTTTATGCTTGACGGTAGCATTGCAACCGACGGAATTTTTCACTTTAATTCCATTTTGACAATGGACGGAGAGAGCGAGCGACTTGACGCTCTGTCACTGAACGGTACGCGTTTGCGCGATATGGTAGGCATCTATACTTTAGCAAAGAGCGGAGCCTTGAGCGTGTCAGGATCGGGCGCGGTAAATTCTCTTGATACCGGAATAGACGAATTTATAAAAAACAGCAAGGCTGATCTGGGAGCGTTAAGGATACGCTTTAAAATACGTTCGTTTTTGCCGTGTGTTGACAGAAACGGTGGCGACGCGGTGGATTTTTTAGAGGCGGATGAAAGAAGGACGCTTTACGTTTCGACCAGCAGCTCGCTTGTCGAGGAATGCACGTCGGCTATCTTTGGAGGTGTAGCAAAGGCTCTCACCAATGAGGGTAAATCAGCCATAGCTCAAAGCTTTAAAAATTGCGTAGCGCGCGGTAAAAAACCTGTAGTGTTTGCTACAAAGGACGAAAACGGCTTATGCTTTATCGGTATGCTTATCCTTTGCGAGGGAGTAGATCCATCTCTTGGGAGAGCGTTGGATAATCTTCGTAGGAGTGGAGTTAAGGTTATTGCCTTTTCAAATTGTGTGGGCAGAGGTAATTTGCCCGAGATTCCCGATCCCCTTCGCAGAGGAGAGAGGGCTTGTGCGGGAGAATTCTTAAAGAACGGGCTTCCCATAAGCTATAACTTTGGAGCGTACGATGAATATTACGGCTTTGACGAGGCTATGATCTCAGAGCTTGCAAGATATGTAAAATCGCAAAACAAGATGCTTGCAGTCCTTGGATTTTCGGATTATGCTCACGATGTTATAGAGTCCGCGGACGTGTTTATATCTTGCGCGCCTATAAAGACTGAATCCTCGGGAAGAATTATTGAGGAAGTAAAATCACTTGAGATCCCCGGAGAGCAGCACAGCGCATCCTGTACTCAGCAGGTCAAGGCGCAGGCGGATATATTGCTGATGCGTCCTGTTGACGGAAAGGGAGGATTAGAGCCTCTTGCAAGAATGACCGAATATTGCAAGATAGCGTACAGAAATCTTAAAAATTATACGTACTATCTTTTCGTATCGCAGCTAATGAGAGTAATAAGCGTGGCATTGCCTATGCTCTTTGGCTATTCAACCGCGGACGTGCGACAGATACTTTATCTTGGCTTTGTGTTTGACTTTCTCGCAATGCTTGTGTTTATGACTGATACAAGAAGGGCAGCGGAGGATAGAAAGAAGCTAAAGGGAGATCTTGAACGCTTTAATCTTTTTGATGTATTTAAATCAAATAAGAAGGTAACTATCTCTGCGCTTGTAGGCGCAGGCGCGACTGTGGTTCTTCCAAGATTTTTTGCTTTTCTTGGGATCTTTGGCAAGTATTTTTACAGGGCTGAGTTTTCCTTTGTTTCGCTTGTTCTTTTGCAGGCAGCGCTTCTCGTATGCGTCTATGCGAGGGATCTTAGAAACAAGGGCGCGATGCTAAGACTTATCAATAATCTTGGCGCACAGATATGCATAGGGGTTACCTTAGTTTTTACAATACTTTGCTTTACTACCTCGGTAGGAAGATTTTTCGGTATCATAGAAAGCCCGATCTCATATTTCCTATTAGCCTTTGTTCCGTCGATAGCGTTTTTCATATGCTTCATGATCATGACGGTAATATTGGATAAGAAAAAAGGAAACGTGAAAAGAAAAATGTAAACAAATTGTAAAATTTTGTTTGCGGTGTTGCAAAAAAAGCAATAGTATGATATAATCAACTGTAATTTGCGCGCGGCTTAGCCGAAGCGTGAAAATAATAATACACACACATCCCACAAGAGCGGCTCGGTGTTGTCCGTGTGGGCAATAAACCGCCTAAAGTGATGTGGTGGAAAAAACCGAAGGAGGACATAGAAATGTCTGTTATTTCAATTAAGCAGTTGCTTGAAGCAGGTGTTCATTTCGGACACCACACCAGAAGATGGAATCCCAAAATGCAGGAATACATCTTCACAGAGAGAAACGGTATCTACATCATCGACCTGCAGAAGACCGTTAAGAAGTTTGATGAGGCTTATGCTTTCATCCGTGACATCGCAGCAGAGGGCGGAAACGTACTTTTCGTAGGTACAAAGAAGCAGGCTGCAGATGCGATCAAGGAGGAGGCAACACGTTGCGGAATGTACTACGTTAACGTTCGTTGGCCCGGCGG
>JAZSJE010000084.1:0-4800 GCA_045534135.1 Eubacteriales bacterium | reverse complement strand
GGTTCAGTGAGGGGGAGACGGCGGCTACGTCGTCGGAAAATTTGGCGAGTATGCGCTCTATTTCGTGCTCCTCCTTTGACTCAAGCATACGAAGCTCGTTGTTTGCCTCGACTACAGCCATAGGCTCTACGAAAACCGTAGCACCCGAGGATGAGGTATCATGGATAAGTCCCTTTACCTCGTTTCTGTATTCGATCTTTACGGGCACAACGTAGCGTCCGCTGCGCTGTGTCACGATGTTTTCCTGTAAGTATTTAGAATAAGAGCCGCTGATATATTTTGAGAGAGTTTCCTTTATTCTGGAGTTTGACGCTCTTATTTTTCGTCTTATATCGGCAAGAGCCGAGCTTGCCTCGTCGGATATCATATCATCGGAGATAACGGAGCGGTATATCCTGTCCTCAAGCGCGCGCTGGGGTAGCATTCTCTCAAAAAGCTCGTCGATAGATGTGTCAAAAAGCTTATTGGCGCGAATATAATCAAGCAGGGAGCGGGCGGAGCGCAAAATTCCCGCCGCGTCAAGAAGCTCTCGCGGGGTAAGCACAGCACCCTTGAGGGCGCGCTCGCAGATATCCTCCATAGCGACAGCACTGCCAAAGGGCGGCATGCCCTTTGCGTCAAGCAGTCTGCGCGCGTCGGTGGTGCGGCGCTGCTTTCTGACTATGATCTCTATTTTATCGTCGGGCATAAGTAAAAGTGCTTGCTCTGCGGCACCCTTAGTGGGGCACAGAGAGGCAAGCATAGCCCGTATTTTATCAAATTCAAGGGTCAATAAGGTTTTTTCTTTTATGTTCATTTTTCTTCCTTGATAGAGTTGTAAAAGTGTAGGGTGTCGAAATCACGTTCAAGATGGTTAAGAAGATATATCTCCGCCGCCTTTGAAAAAAGTGAAAGACTGCGGGCATCGCTAAGTCCAAAGGCGAAAAGACGCTGAGGCGGAGCAGAGGCAACGTAACGCATAGCATCGAGTGCGGATATATCCAAGGGGAGGATTATATTTCTCGTTTCAAAGCTGTCTACCTCGGGCAGAGGAAGTCCTCCGCTACGTGCCGATAGGCATTCCTTACAGATAACACATCCGTTCATGACGTCAAGCCACAGCTCACCGTCACTGCTAAAATCGCTTTTTTGACAACGCGGACATTCGTAAAGATTTGGCATAAGTCCCGATACGTTTACAGCGAAAAGCTCGTACGCGGCTTTTATCTGGGCATAGGGCTTTAGCTTTTTTTCTATGGCATAGAGTGTGTTGAGCGTTGTTCTGAGTATCTCGCCCGACTCCATATTCTCACCGCTTATCTCATCGGCAAGCTGCAAAATATAGGAAGCGAGCGAAAAGCCTACGATATCTGTGTTTATAGCCGAAAAGCTGTTGTTTATCGAGCCGCCCGAGAGCCATTTTGATCCGTTTTTTTCATATATTTCAAGGTTGGCATAGGTAAAGATACGGCACAGAGAGGCGACCTTGCTTTTAGTGCTTCGCGCGCCCTTTGCCGTCATCCACATTTTACCCTCGTCCGCGCTGAGAACGAGAATTCGGCGGTCATTATCTCCCGATCTCATCTCACGCAGAACAAGTCCGTCCAACGCTCTTTTCATACTTGCGATCTATATCCCTTCGTCAATTTTCATCTCTGTAGCCGAAGTTTCCCACGGTACGCGCGCTCTCGCGCCAATTCTCCTTGACCTTTACCCAAAGATTAAGATATACCTTTGTTCCAAATAGCTTTTCAAGATCCTCACGCGCATAGCTTCCTATGAGCTTGAGAGAAGCACCGTTTTTGCCGACTATAATGCCCTTATGCGAAGCCTTTTCGCAGAATATCTCGGCTCTTATGCGCAGGAGCGTTCCCTCGTCCTTGAATTCCTCGATAACCACGGCTGTGCCATGGGGGATCTCCTTATTGAGCGTGCGCAGGATCTTTTCACGGATTATCTCTGCCGCTATCTGTCGCTCGGGCTGATCGGTCACCATATCCTCGGGGAAGAACCATTCGGATTCGCAAAGGAATTTCGCGCACTCGCCCATAAGCTCGTCCACGTTTTTGCCCTTCTTTGCGCTCATAGGAACAAATGCGCAGAAATCGTGCTTCTCGGCATATTTTGTTATTGTTTGTGCCAACACCTCGCGGTCGTACATATCTATTTTGTTAAGCGCGAGAATGGCGGGTATACCGCTCTTTTTTAAGTAAGAAATTACGTTTTCCTCGACCGAGGTTATCTCTTTCCCCGTATCTACGACAAGAACTACCGCATCGGCATCCTTCATAGAGCTGTCAGCGGTGCGCACCATAAATTCGCCAAGGCTGTTTTTAGGCGAGTGCATACCGGGGGTGTCGAGAAACACGTACTGCTCCTCGTCCTTGGTGTATATGCCTGTAATTCTGTTTCTTGTGGTCTGCGGCTTGTTGGATACTATTGCTACCTTCTCCCCGAGAATTGAATTGAGAAGCGTGGATTTTCCTACGTTAGGTCTGCCGACTATGGCGATAAAAGCTGTTTTTTTCATTTTCTGTATCCTTTTGATCTACTGTATTTTAAGTCCCATGTTTTCAAGTATTTCTCTTTGCCTGCGGCGCATCTCGGCATCCTCCTCGTCGCTGTTTACATGGTCGTATCCGAGAAGATGGAGCATAGAGTGCACAGTGAGAAACGCAACCTCGCGCTCAAAGCTGTGACCGAATTCCTCCGCTTGCTCCGCGGCACGCTCGAGTGAAATTACTATATCTCCGAGGCTTGACTCGGGCTCCTCTATAGGCAAAGAGGTGTGTGAATAGTCGTTAAGAGGGAAGGACAGCACGTCGGTCGGCTTGTCTATGCTTCTAAAATCACGGTTGAGTGCCTGAATACCGTTATTGTCGGTAAAGGTAAGCGACACCTCCGCGTTGTTCTCAAAGCCCTCGTACTCGAGCGTTGATATTACCGCCCTGCGCACAAGCATTTTGAGCTTATAGGTTATAGTGAAGCTCTCCTGATCGTTCATGAAATATATCATCGTTTTTTTCATTTTCTATCTCCCTGCGAGCCTCTTGCGGCCTTGAATTTCTTTGCTCCCTCCCGTGCCTTTTCGGCGTCGGCGCGTTGCTTGCTTTCGTATTTCTCATATGCGAGAATTATTTTCTGGACAAGTTTATGACGCACTACATCCTTGTCCGAGAAGGCATGGATCGCTATATCCTCAACACCGTCAAGTATCTTAACAGCCGCGGCAAGACCGCTTTTTTGTCCGCTTGGCAGGTCGGTCTGAGTAAGGTCACCTGTGATTATCGCCTTTGAATTAAAGCCAAGACGCGTCAGAAACATCTTCATCTGCTCGGGGGTTGCATTCTGTGCCTCGTCGAGTATTATAAAGCTGTCGTCAAGCGTACGGCCTCTCATGTATGCAAGGGGAGCTATTTCTATGCTGCCCTTTTCAAGCAGGCGCTGGTAGTTTTCAGCTCCCATCATCTCGAACATAGCGTCGTAAAGCGGACGCAGATAGGGATCTATCTTGCTCTGAAGGTCACCGGGAAGAAATCCAAGCTTCTCACCTGCCTCGATAGCGGGGCGGGTAAGTATTATTCTGCTGACCTGCTTTTGACGGAGCGCTCTTACAGCCATCGCGACGGCAAGAAAGGTTTTACCCGTACCCGCGGGGCCGATGCCGAATACGATAGTGTTTTTCTTTATAGCCTCGACGTAGCGTCGCTGTCCCACGGTCTTTGCCTTTATGGGCTTACCGCGCGTGGTTATGCATATACACTCACCGTCAAGGTCGCTTAGCTCCTCGTCCTTGCCATCGTTTATCATGCTTATCACGTATCCGACCTGCTGCTCGGTCAGGTCCTCGTTGGAGCGGGCGAGATTTTTTAGATGCTCAAGAGCAGACACAGCGCGTCTTACTCCGTCGGCATCATCTCCCGAAACGATGACAGCGTCACCCTCCTCACCGCTTCGGTTCCTTATGCTCACACCAAAGGCGCGCTCAAGCATTCTGGTATTGATATCAAAGCTGCCGAAAAGTCTTGCCGTAAGCTCGGTATTTTCTATTTTTACTGTCTTCTGCTCCATACTTTTCTCCTTCCTCAAGTCAGAATTTCTATCTCCTTCATCCTTGCTATGTTCCTGATACACTTAACCTTGGTTCTCATAAGATATCCACCGTCGCTTATCTCAAAAGACGTTGATCTTCTCAGCAGCTCAGCTTCCTTGAGATGTGTGTTTATGCTGAGTGCCATTCTGTATTCTGCAAGACGGCTAAGCTCCTCGTCGCTTCTGGTGACGTCGGTGTATACGTATTCCATATACTTTACCGTGCGTATTCCTACGGGTAGCTCGTCACCGCTTGGAGAGGACAAGTATTCTACTATATCTATTTTATCATAAGTTGTATATAAATTTCCACAGTTTGAGAAAAATTTTATCTCATTTTTGAAAAAAATAAGATATTTTTCGTATTTTACTCGCCCTGTGTACTCTTTTTTTCGGTAAGTGCGGGGAATATTGACCTCAAAGCTTTGCTCACATTCAGCAAAGACCTTGCCATCGGCACAGGTGTAGCCTATTCCGCTTTCCTCGTCCCCGATAATTCCGCTTACCAGAAGCTGTCCCGGGCTTACCGCCTCGCCTGTGCTGACTACTGTCTTTCCGCGTACGTCCTCAAGATTGACGATTACTCCCGCGCAGTCGGCAACAAGATTTGCGGCGATCGGCTTCTGAGTCTCGGGACGGGCGGTCAGCTCTCTTATTTCCACGTTTGCGACCGTACCTCGGATATTTATACTTATCCACGAGATGTCGTCGGAGCGAAGTCGGAGGCCA
>JAZSJE010000005.1:0-11824 GCA_045534135.1 Eubacteriales bacterium | reverse complement strand
CTTAAGGCTGAGGAGGCAAAGGCGGAGGCCGCTAAGAACTCGGCAGTTCCCGCAAGAAAGAACGGTTCTTCATCAACGAGTCTTACTTCTTCAGAGTCAGGCTCCAAGGAGGGTCACATACGAGGCTTAGTTCCAACTCTAAAAGATCTCGCTAAGAAATGGTTTCCCATAGAGCGCCGAGATCACCGCACCGAAGGACGTCGATTCAGAGTGCCCGCATCTGCTATGGCAGCTATAGCGGTATTCGCGATATCGATGAGTCTTATCGTAAGCGGATCCGTAATGGTCGGAAGCGCAACAGGTGAGCTTGGACGTCAGGAAAGCGAGATAGCGTCGCTTAAGGTTGAGGAGTCGGCACTTCAGAGTAAGCTGGATCTCAAATACACAGTAGAGCAGATTGAAGCAGACGCAAAAGAGCTTGGAATGGTTAAAAGGCAATATGCGGACAGCGAATACGTTTATCTCGACGGAAGTAATTCTATAGAGATATATGACGGTGGTGAAGAAGAAAATATTGGACTTTCAGCGCTGCTTTCCGCGTTCGGTATAAATCCAAAGGACTGATAACCGAGAATAAAGACGGGTAGTCGGTCATAATATGTAAAGAATTCAAGCCCTGAGGTTTTCTCGGGAAGAAGGAGAAAACAATGAACGACGGACCCAACAAAACTAGAGCGATAAAACGCTCTACCATCGTGGGATTTTTTATATTCGCATTGTTCGGCGTGCTTCTTTTCAGAATTCTGATGATACAGACAGTTAGCTTCGACAAGTATCAGTCTAAGGTTATCAATCAGATGACTACTGAATCACCCGTTAAAGCGAACCGCGGAAAAATATATGACAGAAACGGAAACGTTCTTGCGACTAACGTAACCACGTACAGAGTTTTTATCTCACCCTCTGCCATAAGCACCGCACAGAAGGAAGATGGCAAGGATTACACCGATGCGATAGCACGCGGACTTTCAACGCTCATAGAGGACGTTACCTACGAAAAGGTTTATGAGCAGGCAACAAAATATACAAATAAGCTTGACAGAACCATCTCACAGAAGGTATATGAGAAAAAGGCTGACGAGATAAGAGAATTTATCGCGAGCAACGATCTTGAAAAGATGGTTTTCCTTGAGGCTCAAAGCACACGCTATTATCCTAACGGAACGCTTGCCGCCCATGCGCTTGGATTTACCAGCAGCGACGGGCAGGGGCTTTACGGCTTGGAGCTTCAATATGACGAATATCTCGGCGGAGTCGACGGATACTACATAAAGGCACGTGATTCCTACGGAAATATAATGCCTTTTGAGTATTCAAGCTACATAGAGGCAATAGACGGATATAACGTTACAACGACAATAGACAGTACGGTCCAGGCTTTCCTTGAAACGGAGCTTGCGGCAACTGCCGAAAAATATGCAATTGAAAATCGCGCGTGCGGAATAGTGATGGATGTTAATACGGGTGCTATACTCGCTATGGCGACCTCATCACCCTTTGATCTGAACGACCCTTGGGGACTTGACGATATTTCCACGGGAAGGCTCGAGCAGCTCATACGCGACGGATTTGATAAAAACAGCGATGAATATAACGATCTCTCAAGGGAATTGCTCACTACCATGTGGTCTAACAAGGTAATTACCGAGAGCTATATCCCAGGATCGACCTTTAAAATAATTACTTCCTCAATGGCACTTGAAGAAAAAAAGGTGACATTGACCGAGGGAGTTAATTGTCCTGGTCACAAGACACTGTTTGGTGAGACCATTCATTGTCACGAGAGAGACGGACACGGATTGCTCTCTTTCGCTCAGGGACTCCAGCAGTCCTGCAACGTATGGTTTATGACACTTGGTGAGCGAATTGGAATTCAAAAATATCAGGAATACGTAGAAACCTTTGGTTATACCGAAAAAACGGGGATAGATCTTCCCGGAGAAGGAAACGGTATTTTCGCGGCGGAGATGACCGAGCTTGACTTGGCAATTTATGCCTTTGGTCAGAACTTTGCCGTAACACCTATGCAGCAGATAACTGCCGTAGCCTCGGTCGCAAACGGCGGTACACTTCTTACGCCTTATTTGGTTGAAAAGATAAGCGATGACGCGGGCAACGTAATATTCCAGCATGAAACAGAGGTTAAACGCAAAACTGTGAGCAAGGAGACCTGTGACCTTATCTCAGAAATACTCGAGGAGGGTGTTTCGGGCGCGGGCGGAGCTAAAAATGCCTACGTTGCTGGATACAGAGTCGCAGCTAAGACAGGCACCTCGGAGAAAAAGGAAAGAGAATGTCCTCTGTGCGGCAGCACGGCTAAGCCTACTGAAATAGACGGTGAATCATACTTTATATGCAGTATATGTAAATATACGGGAGATATTGATGAATTCGACGTCAGTGAACAGTACATATGCTCTACAGTAGCGTATGCTCCCGCTGACGATCCTCAGATAGCAATCATAATTATAGTCGATGAGCCTCAGGGCTACGGACTTTACGGAAGCACAGTAGCTGCTCCTTATGTTGCAAACGTTCTTGAGAACGCAATGCCTTACCTTGGAATTGAGGCAATATACACCGAAGCAGAGCTTGCAAAGATGGCTACCAAGGCGGGGAATTACCGCGGTTGGTCGGTCGAGAGGGCCATTGAATATATTGAGGCGGCAGGACTTTCGTATAAGGTTATTGGTAACGGTGAGAAGGTAAAATCTCAAATGCCTGCAGCCGGTACATACATAGAGAAGGTTTCGGGTAAGATAGTGCTGTATACCGAGGGAACACCCAATGAGATGGTTACGGTTCCAGATCTTAACGGAATGGTTGCTCTGATCGCAAATCAAACGCTTGTTAATCTTGATCTGAATATAAAAATCGAGGGAAGCGCAAGCTATCTTTCAGGTACGGGATACAAGGTCGTTTCACAGTCGGTAGCTCCCGGCACTAAGGTGGCAAAAGGAACGGTAATAACCGTAAACTTTGAAAAGAAGGGCTCTTAAAAGCATGGCGCATGCGCCGCGGAAGTTTAAACTAAAAATTTCGTGGGGGCAAATATGCGATTTGGAGAGCTTTTGAGCAAAGCGGGACTTGAATGTCCTGAGAATATTAAAGAAAAAACAGTATCGGATATAGTTACAGATTCAAGACAGGTAACTAAGGATTGTATTTTTGTCTGCATTTGCGGTGGTGTGAGCGACGGACACGAGCACATCGGTGAAGCAATAGAGGCAGGCGCTGCAGTTGTAGTAGCAGAGAAAGTGCGTGGCGTGTGTGTGGGTGGTGCCGCAATAATTCTTGTTGAAAACACAAGGCTAACGGCTTCTTTGCTCTATGACGTGTGGTATGGAAAGCCCAGTGCGGACTTAAAAATAATAGGAGTTACGGGGACTAACGGAAAAACCTCTACCGCCCGAATGCTTCTTGAGATATTTGAAAAGGCAGGGTATCCTTGCGGATTTTTGGGAACTGTTGGATACACGTCGGTGGGACGTAAGTCTATTGCCGAGGCGGAAATGACCACGCCCGACCCCAAGGTGCTTTATTCAGCTCTCTCTCGCATGAGAGCTGATGGAGCGGAATATGTCTTCATGGAGGTAAGCTCTCATGCTCTTGCGCAAAGCAGGGTTGGGGCTATATGCTTTGACACAGCGGTATTTACCAATCTCAGCGAGGATCATCTTGATTATCACAGAGATATGGAATCCTACTATAAGGCAAAGCGAATATTGTTTACTCAATGTCGACGCGCGGTCATAAATGTAGATGACGCAAGCGGTAAAAGGCTTTTTGAGTTTTTGGAGGGTAGCGGGGTAGACAAAAAAAGCTGCTCACTTGAGAAAGGGGACTTTTGCGCTATTTTTCCCAAAGCAAAAGGCTCGCTTGGTAGTGAATACGCACTGAAGACCGTGAACGGTATGTACAGGGTATTTTTGCCCCTTTTAGGAGAATTTCAGATAATGAATTCGCTCGAGGCATGCGCTGTGGCACTTATGCACGGAATACCGATCGACTGTATAAGGGATGCTTTGCGCTCTTTTGTGGGGATCCCAGGGCGTATGGAAAGCGTTGTCGCACATCCTAAGCAGAAATTTGATATTATAATTGACTACGCGCATAGCCCTGATGCACTTGATAAGCTGCTAAGAAGCGCAAGAGAGATAAAGGATGACAGGGCACACATATTACTGGTCTTTGGTTGTGGCGGTGAACGCGAAACCGAAAAGCGAAAAATGATGGGGCAGATAGCTTCCTCGCTTGCGGATCTCGTGATAGTTACCTCTGATAACCCGCGCGGGGAAGATCCGAAAAAGATAATAGAAGATATACTTAAGGGAATTGATAAAGAAAAAGCTTATACCGTGATTGAAAATCGTCGTGAGGCGATAAATGCGGCTGTAGGCTATGCCAGAAGGGGAGATATTTTGATCCTTGCGGGAAAGGGACATGAAACCTACCAGATAGACGGGCAGGGAAAGCACCCATTTGATGAACGTGAGATTGTAAAAGAAGCTTTAAATAAGCTTTACGATAAATGAGTTTGTACAGAACGGAAAGGAAGGAAAGAGATGAAGGTTAACGTTGGTTGCAATTCTTTGACAATGAACGAGTTGGCAAAAATATGCGGTGGCATGCTTTGCTATGTGGGTGGAGAAACTAACCGTGACGTACCCTTTAGATCGGTCTGCACCGACTCACGCGAGACCGAAAGAGATTCTCTTTTCGTAGCTCTTGGCGGTGCGCGTGTTGACGGTCACGACTATATACATGCCGCTCTTTCGCTGGGAAGCGAATGCGTTCTTTGCGAGCGTATTCCCGATAGCTTGAACGATAGAAAATACGTAGCCCTTGTAGTTAACGACACGCTTAAGGCGGTCGGTGAGCTTGCAAAGGCATACGATCGCAGAATAAACAATAAGAAGGTAGCAATAACAGGAAGCGTAGGTAAGACTACAACAAAGGAATTTGTTGCCGCGGTCCTTTCGGAAAATCTCCGTTTGCACAAAACCGAGGGCAATTATAACAGCACTATCGGTATGCCTCTTTCACTGCTCACTATGAGAAATGATACAGAGGTATCTGTGCTTGAGATGGGAATGAGCAATCTTGGCGAGATAGAGTATCTCTCCAAAATAGCAGAGCCCGACATAGCTATAATCACAAATATTGGTTCTTCACATATGGAGTACCTTGGAAGCAGAGAAAATATAAGCAGAGCAAAGCTTGAGATAGTTAAGGGACTTAAGGATAGCGGAATCGTTCTTCTTAATGGCGACGAGCCGCTCCTTCGCAACCGTGAGGAGCTTGACGGAAAGAACTACAGATACGTAGGATTTGCGGATGACTGTCACTTCAAGGCAGAAAACGTTCGCTACTCTATGGGTAAGACGTTATTTGATATACGCTACGATGGAAAGACCGTTGTTGGTGTAAGCATACCTACTATGGGTAATCATAACGTATACGCTGCTCTTTTTGCCTATGCTGTAGGCGTTAATATGGGTCTTAGCGACGAGATCATATGCCACGGTCTTGCATGCTTCAAGCCTGTGGGAATGCGACAGAATATCTATGAAATAGGCGACGTTACCGTCATTGAGGATTGCTATAACGCAAGTCCCGAGTCTATGAAGGCCGCAATTCGTGTTCTCGACGAAGTCGTAAGACAGAAGGGACGCGGAAGAATGACAGCGCTACTTGGAGATATGTATGAGCTTGGTACCAATGAGGGCGCGTTCCATGAGGAAATAGGACTTGAATTTGCAAAGAGAGGCGGTTCTGCGCTTTTCACCTTCGGTCACCTTGCGGATATGATAGCAAACGGCGCGGTTCTTGGTGGAATGTCCTGTGAGGATATATACAGAAATTGTAATGTAAGATGTCCTGAGATCAGCGGAGAGATGCTTTTGCACGTTCTTCGTCCGGGTGACACCTTGCTTGTAAAAGCAAGCAGAGGCGCGGCGGCAGAGCGAGTGCTCAAATACCTTGAAGAAAATCAAGACAGACTGTTAAACTTAATTTAAGGCGGTTTGAACAGATGTTTGAAAAAATTTTGACAGAATTTATCATAGCGGGGGTATCATCGTTGCTATTGACGGTGATACTCTCCCGTTGTATTATTCCTATATTAGTTGCTAAAAAAGCAGGTCAGCCAATAAGAAAGGAAGGACCTAAAAATCATTTTGAAAAGGCGGGAACGCCTACTATGGGCGGCATAGCCTTTATAATGTCGATAGCTATTGTGCTTACGGGCTTGAGTATATGGTATGCCATAAATTCAAGACAGAAGGAGCTCATTCCAATGGCTTTGACCATGGCGCTTGCCGTAATGAACGGAATGATAGGCTTTTATGATGATTTCAAAAAGCTTGTTAAAAAGGAAAACGAGGGGCTTAAGGCAGGACCTAAATTCTTGCTGCAAACTGTTGCCGCAGTGGCATATGTTGTGCTTCTTGGAACTCTTGGATATATAGATACCACGCTTCATATACCCTTTACTTCGGTCGCTAATTCTGTTGATCTTGGAATAGTATATTATATTTTCGCAGTCATACTGATAGTAGGAGTGGTCAACAGTGTAAATCTTACCGACGGGCTTGACGGTCTTGCGTCCAGTGTGACACTTGTTGTAGCGATCTTCTTCGCCTTTGTGGCATTTGCAACGCTTGATTCATCGGTGGCATTGATCTCAGCGGTTACAATAGGCGCGATGATAGGCTTTCTTGTGTTCAATTGGCATCCCGCGAAGGTATTTATGGGAGATACGGGGTCCTTGTTCTTAGGTGGAATTGTAAGTGGCATGGCATTTATGATAAATGAGCCTATGATAATAATCATAGCCGGTGGTATATACATTTTTGAAGCAGTATCGGTTATGCTTCAGGTAGGATTTTTCAAAATGACACACAAGCGTATTTTTAAGTGCGCACCGGTTCACCATCATTTTGAAGCCTGCGGCTGGTCGGAGGTAAAGGTAGTAATTATTTTCTCACTTATCACAGCAGCGCTTTGCGCTTTGGCTTGGTTTGGGTTATAAAAACAAAAAAATATTTTTAGCAGGGAGGTGTTGATTTTGGAAAATAGAAATGAAGAACAAAATCAAAATCTGCCTGCTTTTGATTATGAGGAGAAAGATAAGAAGGCGCCTGACTTTTATTATGATGAATCAGAGGAATATATGTCGGAGCCAGAGGAAGAACAAGAGCAGAATTTACCTGTGGCAGAGGTGCAGGAGAAGACTCCTCTTAAAGTCAGAATAAAAAACGCGCTTCAAAGACATGAGGAAAAAAT
Organism: Eubacteriales bacterium; assembly: GCA_045534135.1. GTDB lineage: Bacteria > Bacillota > Clostridia > Oscillospirales > CAG-272 > HGM12713. Next base: position 4,537 of record JAZSJE010000005.1, on the reverse strand, counting down.
GGCAGAAAATGATGTTATTTTTTCGGAGAAGCTTACAAAGCCCGTTGAGGACGAGAGAAAGCCTTTGCGTAAGGGAAGCATTGATATGTGGTTTCTCCTCTGGGCAATGCTTCTTGTATGCTTCGGTGTGGTAATGTCTTACAGCGCAAGCGCGGTGGTCGCGGAGAAGGATTATGACAGCGCTACTCACTTTCTTTGGCAGTACATATTCCTGTCGGTAATTGCAATTCTCGGTACGGCAGTATTCGTTGTTTTTGCAAGACCTTGGTTTTGGCGTGTATTTGGCGTTGCGGCATATGCGGGAACTATATTTCTGCTGATAATAGTTTTCTTTATAGGAGACGTGGGAGGCGGAGCTCAGCGATTTATTTATATAGGACCTATAAGTATACAGCCCTCTGAGATAGCAAAAATGTCCGTGGTGATGGTTCTTGCGCTATACATGGCTAAATATGAAAAACAGATAAATTCAACGCACAAATTCGGTGGAAATTTCAAACATGGATTTTTGATACCTATGATAATTATAGGTGTTCCGTGTGCTTTTATAATACTTCAGCCTCACCTTTCGGGTACAATAATTGTGGGAATGATAGGATTGCTCATGATGTACTTTGCGGGTACGAGAATGAAGTGGTTGGCGATATTTATAGGCGTTATCGCCGTGGTCGGAGTAGTGTTTATATCCTTCTTCGGTTATTCGATGGAACGAGTACAGATATGGTGGAATATAGACAGCGTTGACCCACTCGGAGAGGCATGGCAGACGCTTCAGGGACTTTACGCGATCGGTTCTGGAGGATTTTTCGGACTTGGTCTTGGAAGCAGCCGACAGAAATTCGGTTACGTATCAGAGCCGCAGAACGACTTTATATTTACGATTATTTGTGAGGAGCTTGGATTTGTAGGCGCGTTTGTCCTGGTATTCCTGTTTGGACTTCTTGTATGGAGAGGTATAAAGATAGGAAGAAATGCTCCTGATAAATTCTGCGCGTTAGTAGTATGGGGGCTCACCTTTAAGATCGCGTTACAGGTTCTTATGAATATAGCGGTAGTTACTAACTCCATGCCCAACACGGGTATATCATTACCGTTTTTCAGTTCAGGAGGATCGGCGCTCATAATGCAGATATTTGAGGTTGGCATAATACTTTCGATATCAAGGTTTTCAACACAGAAAAAATAATTTACATACAGGATAGGGGATATTATGAGAGTGCTTTTCAGCGGTGGCGGAACCGGAGGACATATAAGTCCTGCGTTAGCTATGGCAGATATTATAAAAAATAATTATCCAAGCGCGGAGATAGCCTTTGTAGGAACTAAGGCGGGAATAGAAAGCTCACTTATACCGCAGGCAGGATACAAGCTTTATTGCGTAAACGTAAAGGGAATACAGAGATCTTTTTCGCCCTCTAATATAAAATCTTTATTTCTGGCATATACCTCGCCTATAAAAGCGAAGAAGATCATAAAGGAGTTCAAGCCTGATATAGTTATAGGAACGGGCGGATATGCGTGTTGGCCCGCATTGAAGGCGGCTGCTTCTATGGGAATACCTACTATGCTTCATGAATCAAACGCACTTCCCGGTATGGCAGTCAGAAGACTTCAGAATACAGTAGACGTCGTAATGACTAATTTTGAGTCTACAGCAGATCTGCTCTCAAAGGAAGCAAACGTAGTCAACGTAGGAAATCCCTTGCGTTCGGCGTGCAACACCTGGAGCCGCGAGGCTGCCAGAAAAAAGCTTGGAATTGGGGATGACGTGAAGTTTGTTGTTCTTTCTTTTGGAGGAAGCCTTGGAGCAGAGAGAGTTAACAGAGCAGCTGCTGAGATGATGGGCAACTTTGCTTCTAAATACAGTGATATAATGTGCTTCCACGTTGGCGGAAAGCGCCAATACGAAAGTGCTAAGAGCTATTTCAGGGCATATGGTCTCGAAAGAGATCCGAGATTTGTCCTCATGGAGTACACCGGAGAATTGCCGATATATATGGCTGCGGCAGATGCGGTCATATGCCGTGGCGGTGCTATGACGCTTACCGAGATAGCCAAAATGGGTAAGCCGTCTATCATAATTCCGTCGCCTAATGTAGTTGACGATCATCAGTATAAAAACGCCAAAGAGCTTGCCGATGCAGAGGCGGCTGTAGTTATTTGTGAGGATGAATTGACTATAGATGGAAAATGTATGGTCTGCGAGGCAATGCAACGCTTCTATGAGGATCCTGATTTAAGAGCGCGAATGAGCCAAAACGTCAAAAGGTTTGCGAAGCTTGACGTGGAGAAGAACATTTACGAGGCAATATGCTCGCTTCTCGATAGCTATAAAAAAATTCTTCCTAAGGGAGAATAATAAAATAGTAAAAAAGAGGTTTTTAAAAAACCTCTTTTTCTTTCTTCTGATTTTGTTGACAAGAGAGCGAAAATAATGTATAATTTACATATAAATACAAGAAAGGGAGGGGTAAATTATGAAAATTTTCAGACTTTTAGCGCTCCTTTTGGTTATTGTAATAATGATCGTTGGGTGTAATTCTCAGGGCGGCGATGATAACGAGATCACAAAGCCTACGGAAACGTCAGTAATAACACAAGCAAGCCAAAATACCGGAGATGCCGGGGAGGGGGAAAATACTGAAAATATCGGGGATACCGAAGATACCGAAGATAAAGATGACACTTCTACTCCTGAAAATGGCGATACAAATGCCGATCAAAGTCAAAACGGTTCCGCAGAACAGAAGCCTGATGATAATGAAGGAGAAGATTCTACCTTGAAGATACTTACAATAGGAAACAGCTTTTCAGAAGATACCATGCAATATATGTACCAGATAGCCGAGTCTGCCGGATATGAAAAAATAAAGCTCGGAAACCTTTTTATAGGCGGATGCACTCTCAACACACACGCAGCTAACGCGAGAGGTGACAAGGCGGCATACGATTATCGCAGAAACAGCTCGGGGACATGGAATAGCACTGCGAATTTTAAGATGAGCGACGCTATAAAAGAAGAGGATTGGGACTATATTTCTCTTCAGCAGGCAAGCGGAAGCAGCGGCAAGGCGGATACGTACACCGAGCTTGAGTATTTGATAGGCTACGTGAAGGCTCTTGCGCCCAAAGCAAAGCTTGTGTGGAATATGACCTGGGCATATCAGCAGGACACTACACATAAGGAGTTCGCAAAATACAGTAGCTCTCAAAAGGTGATGTACGAAAGCATCATTTCCACGGTGCTCGACTGTGTAGTCGATAAAGATGATATATCCGTAATTGTTCCCAACGGAACAGCTATACAGAATGCCCGAAGCTCGTACGTAGGCGATAAGCTTACAAGAGACGGCTTCCATCTTACACTCGATCTTGGAAGATATACAGCTGGGCTTACCTTCTTCCACGCGGTGACGGGCAAGTCTATAGAGGATATTTCTTATATGCCCTCGGGTGTTGATAAGAACCTTCAGAGGGTTGCTATAGAGTCTGCCGTAAACGCGGTAAAATCTCCGTGGGCAGTAACCAAATCGAAGTATATCGAGGAGCCCGAGATAGACTTTAGCCAATATGATAAGCTTAATCTACAGTGGACAGAGTTCGGCTATTGGCACTCCAACAACAGTAATGGTCCATATAATGCGATAATAACAGAGGACATCGATTTTTGTCAGAAATATTATGCTACTGCAAGATTTACAAAAGAAGATATTCCCATAGGAAGCATAATAGTTCTTGCCGACGGCTGGAGATATCGTCCTGAGGGGTGGACGGATGAGGGAAGACTTACCTCCGCAAGACCCGGAAACAAGACCGACAAGCTGATAGTCGTTAACGACGGATGGTGGGGAAGCTATATTTACAGAGCCTTTAACCTTTCCAAGACGGACGGTTCCTCGCTTGCAGACGTTAGCCTTGAGGAGATAGAGAAAGCATTCATAATATACGTGCCCAAAAATAATTAACAAGGAAATTAGGAATGAAAAGGAAAAGCCAGAACACAGAAAAGCCTACGAAGTTTGTGGGAAAAAAGGTAATAATTAAAAGAATAATTATTATAGCGGCAATTCTTGTGGCGTTTGCTGTGCTCTTTAAGCTTGTTCTGCTGTTTTTTGGCGTTAAAAACTTTGAGGTAGAGGGCGATACTAAATATACCCTTAATGACGTAGTAAATGCTGCGGGTATAAGAATCGGTGACAGGCTTTATTATATCGATGAAGACGAGGCGGAGGAACGGATACTCAAAAAGTGTCCGCATATTAAGAGCGTTTCTATTGAGTGCGATTTTCCCAATACCGTTCGCTTTGTGGTAGAGGAAAGGGGATCGGGCTGGTATCTACAAATAGGCGATGATTTTTCGGTTCTTGATTATGATCTGAAGGTTATTACCGAAACCTCAAATGAGCTGGAATTGACGAGTAGATCCTTGACTATGCTTGTATTGCCGGAGCTTCAAAGTGCGGTCATAGGTGAAAATCCAAAATTTGGCAAGGGTGATGAGCGACTTGTCGGTGAAACCATTAAGGTAATAGATATT
>JAZSJE010000105.1:0-2738 GCA_045534135.1 Eubacteriales bacterium | reverse complement strand
GAAAGTCCGTTGTTTGCCGGTACGTCACCTGCGCCAAAGCAAGGACCGCAGAAGGAGGGCTTGATTACAGCACCCGATGAAAGAAGGTCCGCACTGACACCTATCTTTGTAAGCTCAAGTGAAACGGGTACGCTGGTGGGGTATACCGACAGCGAGAAATATCCGTTGCCCGTGCTTTGATCGTGAAGGATGGCCGCAGCCTCGTCGATGCTGTCGAACATACCGCCCGCGCATCCCGCAATAATACCCTGGTCGGCGATCACGCTACCGTCAGCCTTTACCTTAGAACAGAGATCAAGGTTGCATTTGCCGAATTTCTTCTTTGCTTCAGCCTCTACCTCTGCGAGGATCTCCTTAGCGTTGGCAACGAAGTCGTGGATGGTATAAGCGTTTGAGGGGTGGAAGGGAAGCGCAATCATAGATTCCATAGCCGAGAGGTCTATCTCGATCATAGAGTCGTAATAAGCTACGTTTGCGGGGGCAAGGCGCTTGTAGTCCTCGGGTCTGCCGTGAGCAACATAATGCTTTTCGGTGATCTCATCTGTTTCCCAGATAGAGGAAAGACAGGTGGTTTCGGTGGTCATAACGTCAATTCCGTTACGGAAATCAATAGGAAGATTTTTAACACCGGGACCTACGAATTCGAGAACCTTGTTCTTTACAAATCCGTTCTTAAATGTAGCTCCTACGAGAGCGATAGCTACGTCGTGAGGACCGATACCCTTCTTGGGCTCTCCTGTAAGATAAACAAGAACTACCTCGGGAGCCTTTATGTCATAAGTATTTTTCAAAAGCTGCTTTACAAGCTCAGGACCGCCCTCGCCAACTCCCATTGTACCGAGCGCTCCGTAGCGTGTATGTGAGTCAGAGCCGAGAATCATTTTGCCGCAGCCCGCAAGCTCCTCACGTGCGTAGGAATGGATAACGCTCTGGTTTGCGGGAACGTATATTCCACCGTATTTTTTAGCGGCGGAAAGACCGAAGACGTGGTCGTCCTCGTTGATAGTTCCGCCTACTGCGCACAGAGAGTTGTGGCAGTTTGTCATCGCGTAGGGAATGGGAAATTCCTTCATTCCGCTCGCTCTTGCCGTCTGGATTATTCCCACGTAGGTTATGTCGTGAGAAACCAAAGCGTCAAATTTTATACGCAAAGCCGAATCGTTGTCGGCAACGTTGTGCGAATTGAGAATAGAATAAGCGATAGTACCCTTTCTTGCCTCAGCTGCGCTTACGCTTGAGGTAGCGGATACCTTTCCGTTTTCAAGAAAAACACCGTGTTCTGTAAGTTTAATCATTTTTTTACTCCTTGTCAAAAACAATACGCTACCTTATATTATATAGCACGCAGTAAAAAAAGTCAATAGACAGGCTGCTATTTGTGGCAGATTTGGTCACTTTTTGTGCATATTGTTTTTTGCTGTCGCAAGTGGAGTGGAAAATTTGTTAAAAATTTATCTTGAATTTATAAAATGCTAGTGATATAATAGACCCATTAAATGTATAAAAATAAAGACGGAGGTTTTTGAAATGGGAACATTTAAGAAATATCTGCATCGGTATTTTATTGATGCCATGGGAGCAATGGCTCTCGGACTTTTTGCTTCGCTCCTTATAGGAACTATATTTGGTACGCTTTATAAGTACACAGACCTAGAGTTCCTCAACGTTATCGCTAATTTCGCAAAAGCCGCTACGGGAATGGCAATCGGTGTTGCTATTGCCCATAAGCTTGGAGCGCATCCGTTGGTCATGTTTTCATGTGCCGCGGTCGGTGCTATGTCAAACGCGATGGGTGCTATCATAGCGAAGGAGGGCGGTGCGCTTCTCGAATGGGCTGCAACTGCGAGCGACGGAGCTAATATATTCTATGCGGCAGGCCCCGCGGGTGCGTTCTTTGCGGTTATAATTGCATGTGAGATAGGTCAGTTGGTTTCTAAAAAGACCAAGGTTGACATTCTTGTAACTCCTGTGGTAACTCTCCTTGTTGGATTTGCGGCAAGCTGGCTGCTTTGTCCCCTGGTTTCTTACCTTATGTATTTCTTAGGTAATTTCGTTTCCTATGCTACCACGTTCCAGCCCTTGCTGATGGGTATTGTTTTGTCGGTGGTAATGGGTGTAATACTTACGCTTCCTATATCCAGTGCGGCTATATGTGCTATGATATTCTCCGAGGCGGCATATGCCGTTGCTCTTGCAAACGGTACCGCGGAGGGCTTCTTGCTTGCGGGTGGTGCCTGTGTTGCGGGATGCTGCGCTCAGATGGTAGGCTTTGCTGTTATAAGCTTCCGTGAGAACCGTTGGGGCGGAATAGTTTCTCAGGGCTTGGGTACCTCGATGCTTCAGATGGGTAACATAATAAAGAAGCCAATAATATGGGTAGCTCCCACCTTGGCGGCGGCTGTTACAGGTCCTATATCCACGATGCTCTTTAAGCTTAAATGTCAGGGTGTTGCGGCAGGTATGGGTACGTGCGGATTGGTAGGACCGATAGGTGTTATTGACGCGGGCGATACTTCTGATCCTGTAATGTGGATAGGCTTGGTGCTGGTTTGCCTTGTTCTTCCTGCTGTTCTTTCGATCATATTCAATGAGATAATGCGTAAGCTTGGTTGGATAAAGACAGGCGATATGCAGTTGGATGCCTGAAAATGATCCGTTGCACAAATGTGCAACGGATTTTTTTTTGTTTTTTTGGAAAAGTACTTGACAAGTATTTTTAAACATGATATCATTATGAT
>JAZSJE010000132.1:0-2949 GCA_045534135.1 Eubacteriales bacterium | reverse complement strand
AAGTGAGGTGTATCAGTGGGGTTGTTTGGAAGCCCGTAAGATTGAGCTACTCCGTAGTTGGGATAGTAGTTTGCAAGATTGGGGATAAGCTGATTTACCATTGGATTGTTCTTCCAAGGACCAAGCTCACCCGTGATTATTACAACGTCGTTGGGATCAAGACCGATATCCGCCAAAAGGCTGTCAAAAATAGCTTTAAGTTTTACGTCATATTGGGTATCACCTGAACGGTTTTCACCCTGGTGCCAAAGAATAGCGCATATCTCGTAGCCTTCATCCATTGCCTTTTTAGCAGAGTCAACGGCGTTCTGATAGAGCTGATAATTCTTATTTGTACCGTAAGCGTTGTTGAATCTGTCACTACTGCTCGGGCTCCATTGCTCTATTCCTGTACCGCCGTACGCGCAAGGAATAAGCGCCAGCTCCTGATCAAAGGTCTCAACAAATGCCTTTGCAAAGCTTGCCGCAAGGCCGACTCCCGCAGCGGTTTTATCCTGATGGATAGGCTCGGCCATTTTAATAAACTCACCGTCGCGAAGCATCTTAATACGATCGTCAGATATAGGATCTACCGTGCTGGCAACGCCTCGTCCCGCCATATTGGACTGACCCATAAGGAGGACAGCCTGCTTCTTGGTATATCTTTCGTTATCGGGAATCTCTCCGAAGCCGTAGCCATCGTTTGTAACTTCAATCTTTGCTACCTCATCGTAATGCTTTATGCCGGCGATTTTGGTGAAGGAGCGAACCTTAATATAGCTGTTTTCGGGGATATCTTCGGGCAGGTTAACGATATTTAAGGTTGCCAAATAGTTATAACCCTTTTCTTTTGCCGTTATCTCGATTTTTCCATCTGCAAAGATGCTTGAATAAACTACGTTATTCGAGACCGATTCGCTCTTTACAAGCTCTCCGCCCTCATATATCTCAACATCAAAGCCTACGCCTGTGTAATAAAGCGAATCAACACCCGCTATAATACGGATACCATTTGATACGGTGCTTTCCTGATAAGCGATAATCTTTGCGTCATCGTTATTGATTTTAGTTGCGGTGAGAGCATAATCCTCCGCGGTGATAAAGCTGTCATCCGCATAGAGACCGAGGAAGAATTTGAATCCTATTTTATCAGCCACGTCTAATGTAAAGTCGCTGTCGTATACAAGAAGGTCAACCGCGGGAACGGCTTCGTCATACATCAACGCATAAGCTATATTCTTGTTTACAAAATATCTTGCCTCGCCCTTGATACCGTTGTAGACTACGGTAACAGAAGTTGTAGCGGTTTCGGAAAGTTTAAGAAGATTGCCTTCCTCGTCGCAAAGCTGATAATAATCACCTGCGTTGCCTACTATAAGCGCACCCGTATCGGGGTCTGCCGAAAGAAGCGGCATATCAATTCCCTTCTTCAAGGTTACAAGGTCAACCTTGCCCTCGGCATTACTTACAGCGCCGAGCTTGGGAGCCTTGAACTCAAATACGTTTATCGCATTTGCGTCCGCAACGTCGTTAAGTATTGCGTATTTAGCATAGGAAACCTCAATTTTAAGGGTATCGGTCTCAGACCCCTCAATAGAATTAAGAACGACCTCTCTCTCCTTACCGTCAGCCGTAAGCTCTACGGTGTGGAGATCGGCTACCTGACCGGTAGCGGCAACTTTACCATCGGTTCCGCTCGCGCCTCTGATAATAAAGGCGGGATATGTAACGTAATTCCCATAAGTATCATCTGCTATGTGGTCGGGATTTACCGTATAATCCACGGTAGGTCTTACCCAATTCCTGATACCCGATTCAAGAAATTCGGATCTGGCGTAAAAGTTGTTTAACGGATCGGGGATACCGTTCTCTTCGTCATAGCCCTTATACTGCCCATCTGCCACAGCAGGACCTGCGCCGACAGCGTAATACTTGGTTCCGCTGTTGGATCTCACTATTGCGGAGAAGCGGTAGGTCTTATTTGTTATCTTAACGCCACGAGTCCAAACGTCTCCGTTTGCGTCCTTGGTTATCGCCTCATCGCTCAAAGCGTTGTATACACCGTACGCACCCATACTAAGAACAGAGAAATAATAAAGCTCTCCGTTTGTGTCATCATTTCTTGTTTGAAGGTCGGTAAAATTACCCAAAAAGGCAAATTTGCCGTCGGAGTTGTGGGTATACGCATGTATCTCCTCATCCTCTCCCTCATAAGATACAACGTGCGTGTCAAATATGGAAGCTTTATTCACTTCAGGTGAAGAAAGGTCAATCTCAAGCTCGGGAATGAAGTCAAAGACGTATACGTCCTTCTCGTCGTCGGTTGCCTTTATCGCGATAGTAAAGCACTCGCGCTCTATGTTGCCTATCTTCTCTGCATCAAGCACTATCGAGTTCTCTCCGCCCTTGATAACATACTTGCCAAGCGATACCGCGCTTGTGGTCGTTTCATCCGCAAGCTCTATATCCGAACCGTCAAGCTTGGGCATATTGTTGTAGTTAAGCTTATTCTCGTTAACACAGTATCCGTCAAGCGAGAAGAGCTCTACATTTACACAAGCATCATTCAGCGCGGGAAGAGTCAATACAACCGTACCGTCGCCTTCAAGAACCTTTGATGAGTAGGTTGCGAATATGATTTTTTCGTTCTTACCGCCGTTTAGACGAAGCTCATCCTTTTTACCGAACACCGCGTCGGGGTAAGCCGCCGAAACATAGGTGTCATAGAGAGTTGTCTTGCAGTCAACGTCAATTTCTATTTCTTCCTCAAAGTTTGCCATCTCTCTTGACGGCATTACGGCTTCCATTTCCTTGTCGTCGGAGGTAAGCTGAATAACGTGGAGATCGTCAATATAATACTCGTACAACGTCGTAGGCGTTCTGAAACCCAAACCAAACACCGGATCGGTATAGCCCTTACCCGAAACCAAGCTCTCTACATAAGTCGGAGGCCAAGCGGTCTTAGGAAGA
>JAZSJE010000158.1:0-2097 GCA_045534135.1 Eubacteriales bacterium | reverse complement strand
TGAATGCCTTTGCAAAGGAAAACAAGGCACTTTTCGGCATGATGTTCAATCAGCGTACCAACCCTCTTTACCAAAAGATGCGTCAAATAATTGCCGAGGGCGGTATCGGTGAGCTTCAGAGAGTGACTTGGATAATTACCGACTGGTTCCGTACTCAGCAGTACTATGACAGCGGAAGCTGGAGAGCAACCTGGGAGGGTGAAGGCGGAGGAGTTCTTATCAACCAGTGTCCTCACCAGATCGACCTTGTTCAGTGGGTAGTTGGCCAGATGCCCGTACAGGTAAATAGCTTCTGCCAATACGGAAAATGGCACGATATCGAGTTAGAGGATGAGGTAACCGCTTACTTCCGCTATAAGAACGGAGCTACGGGTGTGTTTGTAACCACCACAGGAGAGACTCCCGGTACAAACAGATTCGAGGTTTCGGGAAGCCTTGGTAAGCTCGTTTGCGAGGATAATAAGGATCTTTTCTGGTATAAGAATGAGATAGACAGCATTGAGTGGTCCAGGACCGCTACCACCGGATTTGATAAGCCAAAGTGTGAGAAGATCAAGTTCGAGCCCGAGGGAGAGAATCCTCGCCACGCAGGTATTATCAATAACTTTACCGCGGCAGTGCTTGGTAAGGAGCCTCTATTCGTCGAGGGGACCGACGGTATCTGCGGAGTTGAGCTTATGAACGCTATCGAGCTTTCAGGCTGGAACAACGGAGAGCCTATCGCTATCCCGGTGGACGAGGAAAGATATCTGCGTGAGCTTAACTCGCACCGCGCAACGTCCAGACTCAAGACGGTTGACGATAACAGTGTAGCTAACACGGCAGGAACATTTGGAGAAAAATAAGGGTAATTACAGCAGAAAAATTCAGGAGGACATCAGATATGCCAATGTGGACACCATATCTTAAAAGTGCTGATTGCATAAAAAAGCATCCCACGCCTATCCTTACGAAAAAGGATATCCCCTATGATGCAGAGCTTATATTCAACGCGGGCGTTGCCAAGATAAACGGTGAATACGTCATGGTGTTCCGCAACGATTACGGAACCACACGCGAGGAATATGAAAAGAAAATCAAGCCAATAAATAACACCTCTATCGGCATCGCCATCAGCAAAAACGGTATCGACGGTTGGCAGGTCAAGGATCACCCGTTAATGGCCTTTTATATGAGAGGCGGAGAGAATGCAAATCTTCTCGGCACCGATGGATTTTACGATCTCAGACGCCTTTACGATCCGAGAATAACCGTAATTGATGGCAAGATATATCTCTGCCTTGCGGCTGACACCAATCACGGAATACGCGGATGTATTGCCGAGCTTTCACAGGATTATGAAAGCTACAGGATAATCAGCACATCTGCTCCTGATAACAGAAACATGGTCCTTTTCCCCGAAAAGATAGGCGGATACTACGTGCGTCTTGAAAGACCCTTCCCCGTATACAGTCGCGGACGTGACAGATTCGATATCTGGATCTCCAAGTCCCCCGACCTGAAATTCTGGGGCGAGAGCGAGCTTTTGCTCGGTGTTGAGAACGTTCCGTTTGCTAATGATAAAATAGGACCTGCGGCACCGCCCATCAAGACAAAATACGGCTGGCTTACTACATTCCACGCGGTCGATAAGGAGACCGACGGACGAGGACAGAGCGAGTGGGAATTCTGGTGGAACAAGCGCTATACCGCGGGAATAATGCTGCTCGATCTTGAGGATCCTTCGCGCGTTATCGGCATGAGCAAGCTTCCGCTTATTGCACCCGAGCTTCCCTTTGAGATAGACGAGGGCTATAGACAGCACGTTATATTCCCAGGTGGAATGATACTCGAGGACGACGGTGAGGTCAAGATCTATTACGGAGCCTCGGATACGGTAGAGTGCGTCGCTACCTGCTCTCTCGAGGACCTAGTGGCACTTTGCACGGAAGAAAAATAAATACGAATAAAAACAAAGAGCGACCTTTCGGTCGCTCTTTGTGGCTTTAAGCCTTATGTTTATTGACTTTTAAGTATTACTTGAAGTATCGGGCAAAGAGACGACCGAGATGATAGCGGTTATTTGCCTCGTCGCGAGCCATCTCGTGAACGGTGTCG